>NZ_LGHK01000356.1 GCF_001908235.1 Bradyrhizobium sp. NAS96.2 | reverse complement strand
GGAGAGGGCCTCGCGAAGGAAATGCCCACTCCCTACCCCTCAATCAGTCCCAGACGCCGCGCGTGTGCAGGCTCGCCTGCTCCTCGCGCTGCTTGTCTCGATCGTGACAAGCCTTGCAGAGCGTCTGCAGGTTGGCCTCGTCCCAGAACAGGCGCTTATCGCCACGATGCGGGATGACATGGTCGCAGACCAGGCGCGACGTGTTCGGCTCGGCCCTGCCGCAGCCCTTGCGCTGGCATGTGTAGCGATCGCGCAGGAAGATGCGCAGGCGCAGCGCCTGCCAGCGCGCGAGCTTGTACCAGGCTTTCCAGGGCGGCTGCGGCATCCACAAAAGGAAAGGCCGACCACCTTGCGATGATCGGCCTCAAGTCTAGGGAGGAAACGCCCAAGGAGGGCAGCGGCAGCGCCGAGGCGCTACCGCACAACCTATGCAAATGAAAACGCCGACCGCATCAGCTGCGATCGGCGTTGGATCTGGCTAGGATGTTGAGGCACGCTGCGCGCGTCCGCCTGAAATCAGGCTCCGCACTTTTAGTCGAGCTGCCGCGCATGCACCGCACCGCGAATTAGATCAGCTCGATCTGCGCCTCGGTCAAACCACTTACCTTGACGCCGTGCTTTCCGTCGCTGACTAAGACGCTGAGTCGGCCTTTTGAGTCAATTCGTTCGATCAGCGCGCGAAAGCCGGAGAACAGACCATCGGCGACGCGGATCTCTCGACCTACTCGCATTTCAGTTTCGTCTTTGAACTCGGCGACCTTGATGAAGCCATAGCGCAGGAACAGCTGCGCCAGTGCCCATCGCCGACGTGACGGCAGCATGTTCTCGATCTTGACGATATCGCGCAGCAGCTGCATCTCGGTCGCATTGAGCCATGATCGCAGCTCGCCGAACTCGAGCAGGTTGTCGACGTCGGGAATGCTGCGGATCTCGGCGAGACGACCGAGCTCGAAATCAGGCAGGAAGATCAGACCAGGCAGAAACGGCTTTTCGATCCGCCGGCCGAGATGCGGACGCCGCGCCGCTTGGCCGCTGCCGCGCTGGACGAAATGCACAACAGTCGGCGACCAGCCGCTGATGCAACGCTCGCCGAAAGCCTTGATGACCTTGGCGTCGCGGCCAGGCATGACCTGCAGCACGCGCCAGCTCTCCGGCATCGCCGGCACCGCCATACGACCGCCGGCCTCGACATAACCGACGATCTGCCCCTTGCGGTATTGCATGTTCATTCGCTCTCCCCTGCGACTTGCCACGTCCCGTCGCGGCGCGGCGGCCACGGCGCCGGCACGCGAAAGCCCTGCTTTGACTTCCTCAAACGGAAATTCGGATTTGACGACGAGACGCCATGAACGTTCTGGTCATAGGGCTCGAGGAAAATCCGCTCGGCCTGCGGCTCGACGCCGGTCCAGAGCGCCAGGCGATCGCGCCAGGCGGCAAACTGCGGCGTCCCAAGGTCGACGACCTGCCAGGCCTCGCGATCGACGCCGGCAAACGCTGCCATCGCCGTGAGATCGACCTGCAGCGGCAGCTGCGTCCAGACGCCCTCGCCGAGATCCAGCTCGCGGATAACACGCAGCTCGCGTCGCTCGGCGATCTGCGTCGCCACTGCCAAGCCCTTGAGCTCGTCGCCTTGCACAAATCGCCGTTGTGGCGCCGCAGGCTTTGCCGGCGCAACACCAGGCGCAGCGAATTCGCGAAAGCCGCGCGTCCGCACCCAGAGATGAAAGTTCATCGGCCGGCGCTGCTTGAGCTCGCGCAGCTTCGCCATGTAGAGCGGGACCGCATGGAAGCACCAGGCGCGATCGTCCGGCGTCAGGAGACGGAACTCCTCGAGGCCGAGGTCACGCCGCATGACCTCATGGCCGACATAGCTCTCGAATGCCGCTGCGAACTCGGTCGGTTCGCTTTCCTCGATCGCCTTGTGATCGTCCGGAAATCCCCCGGAGGGGGACTTAGGGGGATTTTCCGGTTCAGGTTCAAAAGAGTCTAGCCCCTGGCTGTATTGCGAGGGCTGGCCTAGTGCTGGCCGAGGGCTGGCGTCGTCGGCTTCGGAATTTAGCCCTTGCTGCCAGCTAGGGCTAATCGCCCTTGAATTTGCTGGCATTTCATCAACTTCGCGTCCAGCAGCGCGCGCCTCGATCGCGCCGATATCGGCGTCGACCAGGAGACGGATCAGATCCGTGGTGCGCTTGCCCCGACCGTCGCCGTTGCGGCGACCGTTCTCGTCGAGCCATTGCGGCGTCCGGCCGATCGCGCCGATCTCCTCGAGCCAACCGAGCCGCCGGCGGACCGTGTCCTGCGACAGATCCGTGTCCGACGCCAGCGACGGGATTCCAACCCAGCACATGCCGTCACCGTCGACGTACTCGCCGAGCGCCCGCAGCACGCTTTTTGCGTAAGGGTTGCCCAGCTCGAGGTTGCGCGCCCATGCCGTCGCCTCATCCGAGGCGATGCGTCGCGCCCGCTTTTTCGCGGTCATCTTAACTTCCTAACCAGAGAGAATTCGGGAAACGC
>NZ_LGHK01000355.1 GCF_001908235.1 Bradyrhizobium sp. NAS96.2 | reverse complement strand
GCCGCCTCCGTGACCACCGCCACCGCCGCCGCCATGACCTCCGCCACGAGCTGCCTGTGCGGGATCCGCGAGCAGCGTCACCGGTGCTGCGGTCGCGAGAACCGCGATGAGCGCCAACCAGAGATGTTTGCGGCGAGCCATGTTCGTTCTCACTTGTGTCAAAACACTCAATACTGCCTGACATCAACTCTTCACATCGCCGCCCGGTTCCTGCCGCGAAATGAATTGCGCGCAACTCTTTGCGAGCCGGTTGTTCCGCGCTGCGATGGGCACCCGGCCTTCCCTGTACCGTCTGTTCAAGGGAGGGCGGAACGAGAGGCGAGACTCGGGCAAATCATGTCGCGAGAACGCTTATCCATGATCACCGACCGCGCAACATACTCGCTGTCGTCCCTGCGAAAGCAGGGACCCATAACCACGAATGGTGATTAGTGAGCGATGCCGGAACGACGAGTCCCGTTTATCGCGTAAGCCGCGGAGTATGGGTCCCTGCTTTCGCACTAGGGCATGCACACATCTCTGAGGCTCCATCCTTGGGCGACGGCGTGGAAGTGTTCGAGGCCGGTTTTGAAGGTGATGGGGCCTGGCG
>NZ_LGHK01000354.1 GCF_001908235.1 Bradyrhizobium sp. NAS96.2 | reverse complement strand
AGTCACGGTCGAACTACTAAGGCACCGCCAGACGAAAGAGGCGGCAACAGATATGTTCAGCCTACAACCACCGCGCCACATCCCGACTCTACCATCTTCGACCGCTTCAGCGAGCTTTGCCCAGCGGCTCATGTCCGCTTCGCGTTGGAAAGCGACTGCAGTGCTGCGTTGCCACAAAATGACGCGAAGGGCCAATACCTGTCATTCATGCTGCTGGACAGCTGCAAACAGATCCCAAGATCCCGGAACGCCCTTTAGATCGAATGAGCCCCGCTCCGCAAAATTCAGCCCGGCTCCCGCAACCAGGTCGGTCACCACTCGAGACACAAGTACCTCATTGGCGCCTGACTGCCCCATAACGCGCGCGGCAACATGAACCGCTATTCCGCCAACATCTTTGCCTCGTACCTCGATCTCGCCGGTGTGCAGTCCGGCGCGCACGGGCAAGCCGAGTTGCCGAGCCGCCTCGCCAAGCGCGAGGGCGCAGCGAACACCACGTCCTGGGCCATCGAACGTCGCCAAGATGCCGTCGCCGGTGGTCTTCACCAACCTTCCTCGATACCGATCGACTACCTGTGCAGCAAGGCGATCATGGGAATCAAGTAGCTCGCGCCAGCGGCGGTCTCCAAGCTCAATTGCTCTCGTCGTGGAATTCACGATGTCGGTGAATAGAACGGTGGCCAGCACCCGATCTATCTCGCCGTCGGGTTCGGGCCGTTTGCCCGTGATAAATTCCTCAACGTCGCCGATGACCTGCTCGCAATCGTCCGAAAAAAACGCCCCGTGGGGAAATTTTTCATACTCAATGTACTTCGCGCCCGGAATTGCAGCCGCGAGCTTCCGGCCCTCCGCAACAGGCACTACTGCGTCGGCCTGGCTGTGAATAACGAGAGTTGGAACCCGCATGTTTGGCAGGATCGGCGTCACGTCAATGAGGCGGTTCATCATCATAATGGATTTGAAGGCACCGGGGCTGCAGCTCATTCGCTCGAATTTCCCCAGCGATGCGAGCACATCCGTAGCGCCGTTGGTCGCACCGACGACGTGTTGCATCATTCGGCCGGAGCCCCAGTCCGTAACTATCTTGTCCATAACCGCTTCGAACTGACTTGCCGGCACTGAGTGGCCTGCTCGCGGAAAGCCTCCGATCAGCACAAGGTGGGAGACGCGATCGGGGTATGTCGCCGCAAAAAGGAGGCTCATGGGGCAGCCCTCCGAGAAAGCCAACAGAGCTGTTTTGCGAGACCCCGCCGCATCCATAACAGCGCGAACGTCATCCATTCGCTCTTCTAGCGAAGGCACCCCCGGCACGCGATCGGACAGGCCCTGACCGCGTTTGTCAAAGCTTATGAGCCGCGCGAAACGCATAAAGCGTCGCAAAGTTGCGACCATGTTTGGCAGCTCATAAATCACTTCGAGGTGCGAGATCGAACCGGGCACAAGCGTGAGGTCTATCGGTCCACCGCCAGCCACTTGATAGGCAATATTCGTCTCGCCGCTACGGGCGTATTGCGTCCGGGGCATAACGAAATCGGTCATTTTAAACTCCGATACCGCAAGGTTGCTCTTAAACGCTCCGACCTCCACCGGCACAACATATCGCTAAAACGGCGGGCTTCCACTAGCAGAGCAACGCCGTTGACGTCGGCTTTGGGTCACGAGCGTCGCCCTCTGCAATAGCCGGCGAACTGTCGATTTCTGCTATGCACCGTTAGCGACCAAGGTCGTATGGCGGTGCAACATGTCGCGAAGGGCCAATTCCAGACTAGACTGGGCTTACCGATACAGCCCGCTCTCTGGCGCATCGAATACCATGGGTATTCTCACCTCTACGCGCCCCCATGATTTTTCTCATCGTTGCCCTTTGCATCGATCGAGACGTCGGGGCGATTCGAGAAGGCGGCCATCTTGTTCGCCAGGCCCGCGAGGCAGTTGCGCCGGCCGCCGCGTCGAAACCTGTTAATCCCTCAGCTTGCGGGATTGCGCGCCGTGACGATCCACGTCGCGCTGTCGATCATCACCGACCGCTCATCGGGGCGGCCCGCGAAGGCGGCACGAACCGCGGCCGAGGCGCGGGCGCGGATGTCGTCGGGCTGATCAGCGAGCGCGCGCGACAGCGGGCCGACCTCGAACGTCATCTTCACCGCGTCGTCGATCGCCGCGTCCCGCGTCGCGCCCTCGCCAAACGGGACGGAAGCATCGAAGGGAGCGATAGCGAAATCGGTGAAGCCGGCCGCCGTCAGGATGCGAGCCACCCGCCCCGGGTCGCCGAACGAGAACGGACCGGGCGCTTCGGGATCGGGCGGCGCCGTCGGTGGGACGATACCCTTGATCGCGCCCATCGGCAGGCGCATCCAATCGTTCTCGGCCGCGCCACGCCAGCAGACGAAAGCGACCCGCCCGCCCGGCTTGAGCGCGCGGCGCATATGCGCGAACGCCCCTGTCGGATCGCCGAAGAACATCACCCCGAAGCGCGAGAACAGGATGTCGAACGCCCCCTCGGGCAGCTCGGCGCTGCTGGCGTCGGCCAAGCGGAACAGGACCGGCGTATCCTGTGGCGCAAGCGCGCGCGCTCGGCCGATCAGCGGTTCGGATATGTCCACGCCCAGCACTTGGCCCCCCGGGCCGACGCAGGCGGCCAGAGCCAGACTCGACGCGCCCGCGCCGCAGCCGACG
>NZ_LGHK01000353.1 GCF_001908235.1 Bradyrhizobium sp. NAS96.2 | reverse complement strand
TGCGCACGGAAGCTGCTGATCTATGCCAACACTGTCGTCCAGCGCGGAACGCCTTGGCTCGAAACAACCGTCACGGCTTAATGGTTGCTACGATTTCTGTCCGAGCCACCTCAACACCCCCTTCCCGGCTGCGACACCCGTCGCAAACGATGCCTGCAACAGATAGCCGCCGGTCGGCGCCTCCCAATCGAGCATCTCGCCGGCGGCAAAGACACCGGGCAGTTTGCGCAGCATGAAATGCGCGTCGAGTTCGCTGAACGCGATCCCGCCCGCGGTCGAGATCGCGCGATCGATCGGCGCGATGCCCGTGAGCTGAACCGGAACCGCGTTGATCAGCTGCGCAAGCTCTGCCGGCGAGAACGATGTCAATGGCTGGCCGGACGCAATCGCCGCCTCCTGCATCAGGCCGATGCCAACCGGAGAGACTTGCGCCGCCTTGCGCAGGAAATTCGCGAGCGACTGCTTGCCGCGCGTCCCGGACAGGCGGGCGGTCAGCGCGGCGGCGTCGAGGTCCGGCCGCAGCGCGATCGTCAACGTCGCCTGCCCGATGCCCAACACTGCCTCGCGCAACTCAGCCGACAGTGCGTAGATGGCGCCGCCTTCGATGCCCGTGCGGGTGACGATGGCCTCGCCGCGCACGGTATGCCGCCCGATCGTGAGGGCGACGCCCTTGAGCGGCTGCCCCTCAAATCGGTCGCGGAAGATATTCGACCACGCGACGGTGAAGCCGGAATTGGCCGGTCGCATCGGCGCAACGGCAACGCCCTTCGCCGCGAGGAGCTCCGCCCAGGCGCCATCCGACGCC
>NZ_LGHK01000352.1 GCF_001908235.1 Bradyrhizobium sp. NAS96.2 | reverse complement strand
ATGACAGGCATGGCTTCAAGGTCGTCGAGACGTTCAGGGATGTCGCGCCGGCCTATGAGAACGAGAAGTGCGACCTGGTCGCAAACCCCACGCTCGCCCAGCATTTTGCACCAGAGAGCAAGTAGACGTCGAGGGGCGCGCGCCATCAAACCGCGCGCCCTCGCGTCGTTATTTGACGATTGGCCTGAACCAGTTCGATAATAAGACTAGACACCGGTTGCGGCGTGTGGTTCGATAATAGAACCATATAAGATATCAGGGAGGAAGCTAAATGATATCCCGCATCAATCTGTCCGGTTCGAACGAGCGTGCTTCGCGCAGCAGGAAGCGCAAGGACAACAGTCGGGGGTCGTGGGCAAGGCTGTTGCGCGTTGGCGCATTGACGGTGGCTGCCACATTCTGTCTTGCGGGAAAGCCAGTGCATGCCGAAGGCGGGATCAGGATCGGCGCCATTTTCGACCTGACCGGCGGTCTGAACATCTACGGCATTCAGCAAAACAACGCGCTGAAACTGGCGGTCGAAACCATCAATGCCAAGGGAGGCGTGCTCGGCAAGCCGATCGAGGTTGTCGGCTACGACGCGCAGTCGGAGCTGAGCAAATACACCCAGTATGCGAACACGGCGGTCCTGCGGGATCGTGTGAGCGCGCTGTTCGCCGGTCTCACCAGCTCGTCACGCGAGGCGATCCGGCCAATCGTCCGCAAGGCCAACATCCCGTACTTCTATGGATCGCTCTACGAAGGCGGCGCCTGCGACAAGCAGACCTTCGTCACCGGACCATCCGCCTCGCAGCAACTGTCGGTGCTCATCGACTGGGCGGTGAAGAAGTACGGCAAGCGGATCTACATCATGGCGCCTGACTACAATTTCGGGACGATCTCGGCGCACTGGGTCAGGGAATATGCGAAGAAGGCCGGTGCGGAGGTTGTGGGCGAGGACTTCCTGGCGCTCACGGTCACCGACTACGCACCGACCGTCCAGAAGATCCAGTCTGCCAGGCCGGACTTCGTCGTCGCGCTGCCGGTCGGCGCCAACCAGACCGGCTTCCTCGAGCAGTTCGCCGCCGCCGGCCTCAAGGACAGGATCGGCGTCGTCTCGACCAATTACGGCTCGGGCAACCAGCAGGTCGTGGTGTCACCGGCGGCCGGCAAGGGGCTCGTCGCGGACCAGGGCTACTTCCAGGTCGTCGACAATCCGGCGAATGCCGAATTTCTGAAGCTGTGGACCGCGAAATACGGCAGCGACACGCCGGTCATCTCGGAAGCTGTCGACATCTGGAATGCCGTGCATTTGTGGGCGGCGGCGGTCAACAAGGCCGGGGTAGCCCAGACAGCTCCGGTTACCGCAGCACTCGAAAGCGGGCTGAGCTTCGAGGCGCCGAACGGTACCGTGAAGCTCGAGCCGAAGTCGCACCATCTGCGCCAGAACATCTACATCGTCGAGGGCGATGACAGGCATGGCTTCAAGGTCGTCGAGACGTTCAGGGATGTCGCGCCGGCCTATGA
>NZ_LGHK01000351.1 GCF_001908235.1 Bradyrhizobium sp. NAS96.2 | reverse complement strand
GTGCGGGAGCCGGGGGCGGCGCCGGATGCGGTGCAGCTGCCGGCGGTGGCGTCGGCTTTGCGGGAGCAGCTGCGGGCGGCTCGGGCCGAGCAGGTGCTGCAGGTGGGGTCGGCCTCGCGGGTGCTGCGGCCGGCGGCGGAGCCGGATGGGCAGGCGGCGCGGCTGCCGGAGGCGGTGCTTGCGGATGCGGCGCAGCGGCCGGCGGAGCAGGATGTGCGGGTGCGCCCGGCGCCGGCTTTGGCTTCGGCTTTCCGTCAGGTCCGAGCTCTTCCTTTTGCTGCGCCTGTGCGACGACCAGCGGCGAAGTTTGGGCGTGCGACGCTGAGGCGGCGAATTGCATCACCGTCAGCGCAGTCGTGGCAAGCAGCACGAGACGAAGCTTTGTCATGATCTTGGAGTCCCCGGCAGAAAGTCTGGGCAGGAAGGAAAGAAAGTCAGAACCGAACAATTCGGCAGGACGATGAATTGCCAGCCGTTAGGCCGGATTGTGGCGAGCGCCGAATCATCGGCGAAGTTTATTTCGACATTATAACGGGTTGCATGTGCCTTTGTTCACTGGACATTCAGAAGAAACGCTTCGACACAGTCGCAATCGATGTGGAACTAAGGCGCGAGGGTGATTCACCGCGCTGCGGGTCGATCTGTCGCAGGCGGCGGGCCCGATGGTCCAGGCGGTCCGCGCACAGGTGATTCGTCGGGCGTCTTGCCGGGCAACTCGTCCGGTCGCGGCGGCTCGCCGGGTTCGCGCACCGGCGGGGGAATCTCCGGCTGCGGATTGCCGGGCGGAATTCCCGGCGGCGGCTCGCTCGGCGTGCCAGGAGTTGCCGGCGGAATGTCCGGAGGCTCGATCGGCATCACATCGAGACCGGGCGGCTGATGCCGATGCCAAATCTGCCGCTGTCAGGTCGCTTCGCGCGCATCGATCGCTCCATCGCAGTTCGGAGCGACAACGGATCGCGCGCGATGCCGTTCCTGTGCGCGCCATCAGGGCGTGTGGCAGACCGCCTCGATGTTGTGGCCGTCGGGATCGAGCACGAACGCGCCGTAATAGTTCGGATGATAATGCGCGCGAATGCCCGGTGCGCCGTTGTCGCGGCCGCCGGCCGCCATCGCGGCCTTGTAGAACGCGTCGACGGTGGCGCGGTCCTTGGCCGTGATGGCGATGTGCACCGGCTTGTTCATCGCGCCTTCGCCGCCGATCCAGAAATCCGGCTTGCCGTTGGCACCGAAAGCCTGCCGCCGGCGCGTGCCCGGTTACTTCCGCGGGCACTTCCATGATCAGGGCCGTAATCGAGCGGCGCCAGCGCCGCCTGGTAGAACGCCTTCGCGCGTTCGTAGTCAGAGACCGAAAAGCCGATATGGTCGATCATCGCGAGCCTCCCTTGTTGTGCCGTATTGGTATCTGCGTTCTCGTTTCACCTTCTCTTAAAGGGGAGGTGAAGGTGTAGCCCGGATGAAGCGAAGCG
>NZ_LGHK01000350.1 GCF_001908235.1 Bradyrhizobium sp. NAS96.2 | reverse complement strand
GCGCCCGGATGGCCCGCAGCCCGCACCCGCGGCGCGACCGGCGACGGCACCCAGCAGGAAACGGCCGTGGTTCGTCACGGCACTGGTGATCCTGCTAGCCCTTGCCCTGCTGCCGCTGCCCGGCGGCCCCGCGATGGCTGGTGCGTTGCTGTTTCTCTACTTCAGCCGATGGTGGAAGCGGTGAGCCACCGGACCTCTCGCGTGAGAGCCAGCTAACGCACTAGCTCTGAGGTTTGGTCAGGAACGAGTCCTGTGTCCAGCCAGCGCCACCCATCGCCACAGCGATCGAACCGCCACCGGCTCGACCAGAGCTACTTGCCAGATACTGGTTCAGAAGCGCAAAGCTGCTGCCAGCTTGAGATGCGGCGGTCGTGCCTTGATCTCCCCACCCAGAAGTTGCCTGCGGCGCGGCGGTTGCCAACGAGTTGGGCTGCGCAAAATCCTGGTTTGCCCAGCTTCCAGTGCTTGCGCCGGTCGTGCTCGCCGACCAGCCGGACGATGATGTCGGCGCCAGTCCCATGGCGGCTAGCATCGCTCCCATGGGGCCGGGGTCGGTCGTTGCAGCGGTCGGCAATGGGTCGACCGCCGCGGCCACCGGCGAAGTGGTGTCCGGGATGACAGTTGGCGCGACAATGGCGGTTGTGGAATTGGTCGCGGCCGGGTTGGTCGCAACTGGGGTCGTCGTCGTGGTCGGCTGGGCGGGCGGTGTGGTCGGGTCCGTCGAGGCAGTGACGTTGGCACCGGTGACGGTGTTACCGCTGCCGGCGGCTTGATAGAGCTGGACCTCGGCGATCTGCATCGGCATCGACGATGGGGTCGAGCTATCGAGCGCAGTATGCCATCCGGCCGCGTTTGAGTTCGCGACCTGATTGCTCATGATCAGCTGCATCGGCTCGTTCGGAATCGGGACCTGCGCGCTGGTCGCCGTCGCAATCTGCTTACCGTCGAGATACCAGGTGATCGATTGGCCGGGCACCCAGTTGATGCCGTAGGTATGGAAGCCGGCCGTGAGGTCGATGCCGGTGTCGACCGTGCCGCCGACCGTCCCTGAGGGCGTGTGAAGATGCCAGGTGAAGGCCTGGTTGGCCGGCCCATTGCCGGTATATCCCCCCTCCTGGATATCGATCTCGAAATTGTCGCCGCTGCTCGAGCCCGCACCGGGCATCAGCCAAAGCGACGGCCAAGCACCGTCGCCGCTCGGCGCCTTCATGCTGATCT
>NZ_LGHK01000035.1 GCF_001908235.1 Bradyrhizobium sp. NAS96.2 | reverse complement strand
ATCGGCGCCGCCGGCGCCGGAGGCGGCGCCCTCGAGGCGATCGGCGGCAACAGCGTGAACACCGGCATATTCAGCTTCACCTCGTCGGTCAGCAGTTCGGGTAACACGACGACGGGGACGGCCACGGGCACCGGCACCACGCTCATTTCAACAGTGACTCCCTGAGCGGGCTTCCGGTCGCCAATGGAGAACTCTCTGCAGCAATGCACTTCGATGTCGGCGGCGGGACGCTTCCCGATGCCGTTGGAGGGCGCGCGGGCAGGCACCAGCCTGCCGGCGCGGCGATAGGACGAGATGCTTCAGCGCAACCAGATTCCGCCGTCTGTCGATCTGAGAAATCGTCCGGCCGAATTGCCGTCGCTGGCGGAAACCTTCGACGCCTTCGTCACCTATCTGCTCCGGCAGTATTGGGTGATCCTCGGGACGGCTGGCCTGTGCCTGTTCGGCGGCATCTGCTATTTGATGACGGCGGCGCCGAGCTATACCGCGCTTGCCACGATGATCATCGACACGCACAAATTCCAGGCCTTCCAGCAGCAATCGCCGGCAAATGACGTCCCGGTGGATTCCTCCGCGGTCGAGAGCCAGGTCGAAATCCTCAAGTCGGAGAACGTGGCGCTCGCGGTGATCCGCGATCTCAAGCTCAACGAGGATCCGGAATTCATCGGCTCCAGGGCCGGTGCGGCGGGCGCGGTGCTGGATTTCGTGTCTGGCCTGCTTGCCGGCAGTGCGCCGCCCAACGAGTTCGACCGGACCCGGCGTGCGGTGCGCGCCTTCCAGAAGCAGCTCGACGTCCGCCGCCGCGGCATGACCTATGTGATCGAGGTCAGCTTCCGCTCGCTCGATCCGGAGCGCGCGGCGCAGATCGCCAACGCCGTCGCCGACGCCTACATCGTCGACCAGCTCGATTCCAAGTATCAGGCGACGCGCCGCGCCAGCGCCTGGCTGCAGGACCGCATCAAGGAGCTACGCACGCA
The DNA here is from genome assembly GCF_001908235.1 of Bradyrhizobium sp. NAS96.2. Classification (GTDB taxonomy): domain Bacteria; phylum Pseudomonadota; class Alphaproteobacteria; order Rhizobiales; family Xanthobacteraceae; genus Bradyrhizobium. The sequence continues at coordinate 44,374 of NZ_LGHK01000035.1, read as the reverse complement.
GGCATCCAATGCCGAGCGCGCGGTGCTCGACTACAAGAAGACCAACAACATCGTCACCTCCAGCGGCAAGCTGCTCAACGAGCAGCAGCTCGGCGAACTCAATACGCAGCTGGTCCATGTGAAGTCGCAGGTTACCGACGCCAAGGCCAAGCTCGACCGCATCGAGGCTGTCGTGAAGGGCGGCGTTCCCGATGCCACGGTCGCCGATACGCTGAACAACCAGGTCATCACCAAGCTGCGCTCGCAATATCTCGAGCTGGCCAACCGCGAGGCCGACTGGTCGTCGCGCTATGGCTACAATCACCTGGCCGCCGTCAATCTGCGCAACCAGATGCGCGAGATCCAGTCGTCGATCATCGACGAATTGAAGCGGCTCGCGGAGAGCTACAAGAGCGACTATGCGATCGCCGTGCAGCGCCAGAACGAGATCGAGCGCGCCGTGAACGATTCGGTGTCGCAGTCGCAGTCCACCAACCAGGCGCAGGTCACGCTGCGCGAGCTCGAGAGCTCGGCCCAGACCTATCGCTCGCTCTACGACAATTTCCTGCAGCGCTACATGGAAAACGTGCAGCAGCAGTCGTTCCCGGTCAGCGAGGCGCGGGTCATCACCCGTGCCTCGCGCCCGCTGAGCAAGAGCCATCCGCAGACCCTGGTCGTGCTGGCGCTCTCGACGCTCGGCGGCTTGATCGCCGGGCTCGGGCTCGGCGTGCTGCGCGACCTCTATGACCGGGTGTTCCGCACCGCTGAAATGGTCGAGACGATCCTCGACGCCGATTGCGTCGCCATCGTTCCCCGCGTCTCGCCAAGCCACCTCAAGGCACCGGTGACCGGACGTCCCAACCTGCCGGTCAGGCCGCGCACGATCCAGCGCGGCGACGAGCCGGTGCTGTGGGCGGCGATCGATGCGCCTTTCTCGCGCTTCTCGGAAGCGATCCGCTCGATCAAGGTCAATGCCGACCTCAATGTCACCAAGCCGTCAAAAATCCTTGGCCTGACCTCGGCGCTGCCCAACGAGGGCAAGTCGACGCTGGCCTTCGTGTTCGCGCAACTGGTCGCCCAGAGCGGAGCGCGCGTGCTGCTGGTCGATTGCGACCTGCGCAATCCCTCGCTCAGCCGCAAGGTTGCCGCCAACGCCGAGCGCGGGATTCTCGACGTGCTGTCGAACAATGCGACCTTGCATGACACGCTGTGGCGCGATCCGGAGACCGGCCTTGCCTTCCTGCCGGGCGCCACGCGGTCGCGCATCGCGCATTCGCACGAGGTGCTGGCCTCCGACCAGATGAAGGATTTCATCGACGGGGTCCGCGGCCATTACGATTACGTGATCGTCGATTTCCCGCCGCTGACGCCGGTGGTCGATGTCCGCATCACCGCGCACTTCGTGGATTCCTTCGTCTTCATCGTGGAGTGGGGCAAGACCCAGGTGCAGGTGGTCGAGCGCGCGCTGCGCAGTGCGCGGGCGGTCAACGAGAACCTGCTCGGCGTCGTGCTCAACAAGGCCGATATCGCCGCGATGAGCCGCTACAGCGGCTACGGCGGCAAGAATTACTATTACAACTCGCACTATGGACGATATGGCTACACCGAGTGAGACGCGAGGCGAGATGCCGCGGCGCGCCGCCGCCTGGCTGGCGCGCGGCTTCCTGGCCGCGGTCGCGTGCTCGTCGGTCGCCTGGGGCGCCACCACCTTACCGGTCTTTGTCGAGCAGACCCGGCTGGATGGCGCCAGGGACCTGATCCTGCGCAACGTACCGGTCAGCGACGCCGAGCTCGGTGACCTCGCGCCGCTGCTATCGCGTGCCGCGGCGGACAGGGATTGCGTGCCGGCGATCGATCGCAGCGCGGCGGTGATCCGGCTGCGGCTCGCGGAGAACGCACTCGCATCGGGCGATCAGGTGGACGCAAGGATGGGGGAGCTCGACGCGGCGGTCCGCAAATCGCTCGGCTGCGCACCGGCCGATCCCTATCTCTGGGTCGTGCTGTTCTGGCTTCGCAACACAAGACAGGGCTTGAGCGATGCCAATTTCGACCTGTTGCGGATGTCGTACCGGCTCGGACCCAATGAGGGCTGGATCGCCGTCAAGCGCAGCGCCATGGCGCTCGCCATGCTCGATGCGCTGCCGTCCGACCTGTCCGACGCGGTGGTTGCCGAGTTCGCGCGCCTCGTGAAGACCGAACTATATACCGAGGCGATCGATCTGCTGAAGGGACCAGGCTGGACGCATCGGGACAGGCTGCTGGCCGGCCTTGCGGCCGTCCCGCAACGGAACGTCGACATCCTGACCAAGGCCATGGCCGACATCGGATACGACCTCGACCGCCGCTCGCCGGCTGAGCGACGCAATCCGGAGCACAAATCGAACGACCGCCTCGACGAGCTTGCCCGAATGCCGCCGGAGGCGAGGGCCAGGCCATGACGATGGAATTCAGCGTCGGACAGCACAACGCGCATTATGAGGGCGTCTATTCGGCGCAGGAGCGCGACTGGCGCCGCGTCTGCGCAGTCGACAAGGCCGATCATATCGCCGGCCTGCTCGGTGCGTCCGCGGCCGGGGTCGGCAATGTGCTCGAGGTCGGCTGCGGCACCGGCGCCGTGCTGGCGCGGCTGTCCGCGATCGGCATCGGCCGCGACTTCACCGGCATCGACGTCATCGATCCCGCGACCAACCTGGAGATCGACGGCGCCGCAGCGGCGCCGTTCCGCTGGTCGAGCTATGACGGTGCAACGATCCCGTTCGCTGACGGATCGTTCGACCTCGTCTATGCCAGCCATGTGCTGGAGCACGTGCCCGAACCGCGCGCATTGCTGTACGAGCTTGCCCGCGTTGCGCGGACTTTCATCTACATCGAAGTCCCGTGCGAACTGCACGCGCGGACAAACCGCCGGGCGTTGCAATCGACGCTCGACATCGGGCATATCAATTTCTACACGCCCGACACCTTCCGCCTGGTGCTGGAGACCGCCGGACTCCATGTCATCGGCTTCGGCACCTATGACCACAGCCTGCCGGTGCACGCATTTCATTCATCGCGGATGAAGGGGCTCGCAAAGAGCATTGTGCGGAAGTCGCTGCTGTCGGTCAGCCCGGCGTTCGCCACCCGGCTTGCGACCTATCATTGCGGGGCGCTCTGCCGGCGCGGTGAGGCGCAGACGCCGCCACGGGACCGCTGAGCCATGGCGCCGCGCGTGGTCGTCTTCAACAACATGATCACCCCCTACACCAACCGGCTCTACAACGAGCTGGTCGATCGTGGACTGGATCTTGCGGTGCTGTCCTGCACCGCGCAGGAAGCCGATCGCTCCTGGGCGGGAACGTTCATGCCGCGCTACACGACGCGCACGGTGCCCGGTGTCTCGATCCCGTTGTCGCGGTCGCGTCACACCCATCTCAATATCTGGATCGGGCGTGCCTTGAATGCGCTCGCGCCCGACCTGCTGTTCGTCAACGGGCTTTATCCCTCGATGCTGGCGGGAGCGGCATGGGCGCGCGCCAACGGCAAGGCGCTCGCGCTGACGATCGACGGCTGGCGCGAGACGATGCCCAACACCGCGTATCATCGCCTGGCGCGGCCATGGCTGCTGCGCCAGTGCGAGGCGGTCGTGTGCTGCAGCGACAAGGGCAGGGCGTATTTCCGTGGCGCGGGTCTCCGCGACGACGATCTGTTCGTGGTGCCGCTGGTGCCGGCATGGGATCCGCCGGAGACTGTCCCCGGCTTCCACGACCGTCCATTTCACCTGCTCTGGTGCGCCCGCATCAACGACGACGCCAAGAACGCGATCTTCTTCGAGAACGTCACCATCGCGCTCGGCCGGGTCCTGCCAGCGCTCAGGGTTCGCGTGGTCGGGTCCGGCGCCGCCGAGCAGCGCATGCTGGCGCGGCTCGATGGCGCCGGCATCGATGTCAGCCACGACAGCTATGTGCCGTGGCAGGCGATATCGGAAGTCTTTCTGCAATCCCGGCTGTTGCTGCTGCCCTCGTTGCTGGAACCGTGGGGTCTGGTGTGCAACGAAGCCTTGCAGTGCGGAGTTCCGTGCCTGGTGTCGCCGCATGTCGGAGCGGGCGGCGAGTTGGTACGCGACCACGTGAACGGCCATGTTTGCGCGCTTGATGAGCAGGCGTGGGTCGACGCGGCGCGCGGCCTGCTCGAACATCCCGCGCGTTGGGAGATGATGTCGCAGCAGGCCCGGCACAGCGTGCGAAAGGATGCGCTTGCCGACGCCGCGGCGCGCTTCATGGCCGCGGTCGATCACCTTGCGAGGGCGCCGGCCCGGCAGGAGGCCGTTCAATGATCGGCCGATGGTGGTTTCGAACCGACGTCTTTCTGCACGCCTATCTGGTGATGGTGCTCGGCTGCATCTATTTCCTGTTCAATTTCATCGAGGGCATCTCGTTCGCGGAACGGGCCGGCGAATCCACGCTGTTCCGTGCCGCGTGGCTGCTGCTCTACATCCTGCTGATGCTGCATATCGCGGTCGACCGGAAGCGCTTCGGCCTGCTGATGCTGCAATCGCATCTCTATCTCACATTCATGGCCTTCGCGCTGGTGTCGCTGGCGCTGAGTGCCGACCCCGCCGGCTCGTCGGTCAAGTTCGCGATGTATCTGCTCACCACGATGTTCTCGGCATGGGTCGTGGTCAGCCGTCCGGTCGACCGTCTGGTCGACACCTTGTTCCGGATCGGGATCGTCGTGCTGATCGTGCACGTCCTGCTGTTTCCGGTGATCGGGTCGCAATGGGACTATGACCCGCTGCATCGGCCGACCGTGCTCGGCACCCAGGCCTATGCCGGCGTGTTCGGCCACAAGAACCTCGCCGGCGCTTTCTTCGGCCTCATGGTGTTGATCTGTTTCGTGCGCATGCTGGCGGGGCCACGCAAGCAGTTCGGCTGGTCGCTGTTGCTGATGGGATGTCATCTTTTTGCGCTCGCTGCGGCCGGCGCCGCGGGACCGCTGATCAGCATGTTGACGGCGCTCGCCGTCACTTTTGGGCTGCTGCTTGTGGTGCTCGGGCACAGAGGGGCGGCCTCGATCTACTGGCTTTGCCTGGCTTTTGTTGCGCTCGTTGTGTTCGCCGTGCCGAGCGACGAGTTGTATGGCTTGGTCGGCCGCAGCGGAAACCTGACCGGCCGCTCGTTCCTCTGGTCGGTCTGGCCCTACTTCTTCTGGCAACACCCCTGGCTCGGCTACGGCTTTTCCGGGTTCTTCAACGAGCTGCCGAACTCGCCGGCGAACGAGCTGACCAGCATGGCGCCCTGGAATACCGAGTTCGGCTCGTTCGAGAATTCCTATCTCGACGCGTTTCTCCAGTTCGGTCTGCTCGGTGGTGCGCTCTATATGCTGCTGCTGGCGCGCGCGTTGTGGAACACCATCGTGTTCACGTTCGAGCGGAAAGGGATGTACTGGCTGGCGCCGTTCGCGATGCTGCTGTTTGTCGTGATCGCGTCGGCCAACGATTCGAGCCAGCTGCTGCATAATTATTTCGGCTGCGTGCTGGTGTTCTGGTGCTATTTCGGCCCGGAGGCCCGGCTGCAAGTGGCGCCGCGGCGGGCGTTCACCAGACTGCGCGTGAGTGAGGCGTGAGTGCGTTGACGGAAAGGCTCGACCGAATGGCGGCCCAGACCCGGGTCGCCGGCGCCGTTGGCGGAGCACTCCGCCGGCTGCGGCGCGCCGGGGGCAATGTCGCGCTCGGGCTGATCGACCAGGCGCTGCTCAGCGGCTCCGCCTTCGTGCTGACGATCGTGCTCGCCAACGTGCTCGATATCAGTTCGTTCGGCCAATTCAGTATCGCCTGGTCGTTCTCGATCCTGATCGAGGCGGTGTTCCTGCGCGGCCTGTTCGACGACGGCTTGCCGGCGACCGCGCATCGCATTCCGAAATCGCTGTGGCCGCAGCTGCGGCTCGGCCTCTATTTGTCGTCGCTCGGCGTTTCCGCTGCGCTTGGCCTGCTGCTGGTGGTTACGGGTTCGGTGATCGTCGCGATCGGCGGCGATGCAGGCGGGCTCGTGATCGCAACCGGGCTCGCGATCCCCGCCGTTCGCCTGCAAAGCATGTTCCGCCGCATCTGCTATCTCGACGGGCGATTGCCGCGCGCGGTGGCGTCGTCGCTGACCTATTGCGTGGCGCTGGTCGCCTCGGCCGGGCTGATGATCATGCTCAAGCTCGCCGGCGCCGCGGCGGCGATGACGTGTATCGCGATCTCGGCTGCTATTGCCGCGAGCCTCTCGCTGCTCCACACCAGCGAGCTGGCCCGGCCGCACGCCAGAATCTTCCGCGGCTCGTTGCGGCGGCTTTTCAGGAATGCCCGCTGGTTCGTCGCGACCTCGCTCACTTATTGGATCGGCAGCATCGGGCTGATCCCGGTTTGCGGCCTCCTGATCGGGCTGGACGCGAGCGCGTCACTACGGATCCTGCTGCTGGTGTTCGCGCCGCTGAGCCAGTTCTGCGCGACGATGTTCTCGGTCCGCTTGCCGGAGATCGCGGCCGAGCTGCGCGCCGGCAGGCGCAGCGCGGTCGCCGCCGCGGCGCGCGAAAATGCCGTGCTGCTCGGATCGATCGCCGCTGCCTATGGCGCGATGGTCGTGCTGTTCGGCCAGCGCATTCTCGCCCTTGTCATCCACGGCCAGACTTATGACATCGGCACCGGCACCCTCGGTTTGATGGGCCTTGCGATGGGGCTCGACGCGGTGTGGCTCGGCCTCGCGCTGCCGCTGTTTGCGACCGGCAAGCCGCAGCGGTTCATGCTCAGCCGCCTGGCCGGCCTCGTCGCGCTGTGCTGCGTGCTGCCGTTCGCGGCACAAGCGTGGCTGGTGATGGGTGCGGTTGCAGCGATGGTGGCCTCCAGCGCAGCGTCAGTGATCACAGTCGTGCTGACTAATCCGGTGCGGGAGCAGGCATGACCGACGATGCACCCGGCGGCGCGCTCTCGAGGCTGCATATCGGCGCCTTCAATTGCGGCATCGAGGGCTGGATCAACACCGACATCACGATGCATCTGTGGATCGCGCGCCTGCCGTTCGCGGCCAAAGCGCTGCATCTGGCAGGCCTGTTGAGCGACGCCCGTTATGCCGAGCACCGCCAGGGCAGGTTTGCCGGGCTCCGCTACATGGACCTGACCAGGCCGCTGCCGTTCGCCGATGGCAGCCTTGCGGCGGTGTTCAGCGCGCATGTCTTCGAGCATTTATTTCCCGACGAGGTCGAGCGGCTGGCGCGCGAGATCGCCCGAGTGCTGGCGCCGCGCGGGGTGTGCCGCATCGTCGTCCCCGACATGGAACGGATCGTCGCGCTCTATGATCCCTCTGCGCCGCAGGCCTTCCTCAAGGGCGTGTTCGAGATCGAGCGCCGCAGCGAGGCCGCCTTTGCACATCACTGGGGCTATACCCGCGCCTCGCTGGCGGCACTGTTCCGCGACGCAGGCTGCTCGGAGACCCATACAAGGGCGTATCGCGAGGGTGTCTGTCCCGACATCGACCGGCTCGACAACCGGCCGGACGAGTCGATCTTCTTCGAGGCCATCAAGTAGCAGGAGACTGACATTGCTGGGCGCCATCCAAGCCCGATTTTCCAGTGCGGCACGCCTGCGGCGCGGCGAGTTCCTCGTCCGCACCGTGAACCTGCCGCTCAATGCCAGGATTCTCGATCTCGGCGGCGGCACCGGCCGGCACATTCGCGCAATCCTGCCGTTTCATACCGACATCACGGTCTGCGACATCTCGGCCGAGGATCTGAAGACCGCGCGCGATCGCTTCGGCTTCAAGACCGTGCTGCTGCAGGAGACCGAGCGCCTGCCGTTCGACGATCAGACGTTCGATTTCTGCTTCTGCTCGTCGGTGATCGAGCATGTCACCGGGCCGAAGCAGAACGTCGTGACGATCGCGAGCGACGCGGACTTTCTGAATGTCGCGCGCGAGCACCAGAACCGCTTTGCGGGTGAGATCTCGCGGGTCGCAAAGTCCTTCTACGTGCAAACGCCGTACCGCTACTTTCCGATCGAGAGCCATACCTGGCTGCCCGGCATCATCGTGCTGTTGCCAAGGCGGCTGCAGATCTCGCTGATCGAACTGTTCAACCGCTTCTGGTTCAAGCGGACCGCGCCCGATTGGCATCTGTTCGACTGGCGCGAGATGACGGAAACGTTTCCGGACGCCAAGATCTATCGTGAACGATATCTCGGCATGACCAAGTCGCTGATGGCGATCAAGGCTTGAGGCGGACGTCTGCCCGCCGCATCAGCCGTCGCGGCGGGCGAGGATATTGATCAGCGTGCCCACACTCGGGCGGCGATCGAGCGCCGGCGGGAGCGGGGAGCCGGCGAACCCGGTCGCCAGCATCGTGAGACCATGCTGTCGCAGCAGGCCCTGCATCGCGGCCGGCGAGGCCTCGAATTTGGAGAAGGCGAGATAGCGGAACAGCGGCCGCGCCGACACGCGCGAGGAGGCCGCATGCGCGAGCTTGTAGCTCTGACGCAGCAGCGAATCGCGATTGGGGATCGAGACCAGCAGCAGTCCGCCGGGCCTGAGCACGCGATGGATCTGGGCGAGGCATTGCGCCACGTTGGGGACATATTCCAGCACGCTCGCGCAGAGCACGCCGTCGAAGGATCGATCCGCAAACGGCAGACTTGCGATGGTCGGGATCTGCCGGAATGTGAGCCGTTCGGCCGGCGTGCCGTCGGCGCGGCGGCCGCGTGCCGCCGCGATCATCTCCGGCGAGGCGTCGACGCCGGTGACGTCGCAGCCGCGTGCGGCGAGCAGGCGGGAGAGCGTGCCGGTGCCGCAGCCTGCATCCAGCCAGCGCTGCCCGTCGAGGTCCGCGTTTCCGAGCAGATCGAACATTGCGGCCGTGCGCGCCCTGAAGGTGCGGCTCTGATGCAGGGTCTCCCACCCCGACGAAATCTCGTCGTGAAAGCGGATTTCGGGACGGTCGCGGGCCATGGTGGCCATGATGTTCCCTACCAGTGGAAGCCGCTCACTCGGGCGCTGACTTCAGCGGGCAGTCCGATGTCCGACAGTTCGAGCACGGTCTGGTCGGCACGGCTTGCCTTCAGCGCCGCGACGAAGCGCGGATCGGCCGTCGTCAGCACGATGATGTCGGCCCATTCGATCGTCGCCGTCACATCGTCATGCAGCAGGCCGACCAGATCCGGGTTGCGCATCAGGAAGTCCCGGTTGGCGCCGATCAGCTGCGACAGCTGCACGTTGGGGTCGTAGATCCGGATCTCGCGCTGCTCGCTGCGCAGGCCTTTGACCAGTTCGACGAACGGGCTGTCGCGCACATCGTCGGTACCGGCCTTGAAGCTGATGCCGAGGAAGGCGATTCGGCGGCCCTCATGCGACAGGATCCAGTCGGCGCCGCGCGACATGATCATGTCGTTGCTCGGCAGGATGCTTTCGAGCACCGGGGTCGACAGCCCGCGGCTGTGCGCCAGATGCTTCAACGCCTTGACGTCCTTGGGCAGGCAGGAGCCGCCGAAGGCAAAACCCGGCCGCAAGTAGGCCGGTGAGATGTTGAGCCTTGTGTCCTGCAGGAAGATGTTCATGACGTCGCGGCCGTCGATGCCGAGGGTCTTCGCGATCGTGCCGATCTCGTTGGCGAAGCTGACCTTCAGCGCATGCCAGCTGTTGTCGACATATTTGGCGAGTTCCGCAGTCTCGACCGGCGGCGTGATCTTGGCGCCGGGCAGGTCCTTGTAGAGCGCCATGACGCGGTCGGCGGTTTCCTGGTTGAAGGCGCCGACCACGGTCTTGGACGGCGCGTTGAAGTCCGCGATGGCGCTGCCTTCGCGCAGGAACTCGGGATTGAAAGCAAGATCGAAATCGCGTCCGATCTTGTTGCCGGAGGCTTCCTCGATTAGCGGCCCGACGGTGCCGCGGGTGGTGCCGGGCAGCACGGTGGAGCGGATCGTCACGGTGTGCGGCGCGTTCTTCGCGCGCAAACCGCGGCCGATCTCGACCGCGACCTGCCGAATCGCGGTGAGATCGAGGTTGCCATTGCCGGATGACGGTGTGCCGACGCAGACCATCGATATGTCGCTGTTGACGATCGCCTCGGTGGCATCGGTGGTCGCGGTCAATTGACCGGTTGCGACGGCGCGCGCGACCTTGTCCGAGATGCCGGGCTCGATGACCGGCGATCTGCCTTCGCGGATTAGATCGACTTTCGCGACGCTCTTGTCGACGCCGATGATCTGGTGGCCGAGTTCGGTGAAGCAGGCGGCGCAGACCGTCCCGACATAGCCAAGGCCGAAAATGCTGACATTCATGCTTCGACCTTCAACAATGCAGGGACTTGCAATAACGCAGGGACTTGCGCGCGGCCGTGGCCGCGTCGTGTTTGACGAGAGTGAGGCGGCAGGGCATTCAACGCGAGGCCCGCCCGGCGGCCGCATTGGCGTTGACGCCGGAGGCTTGTGACGCGGGCCGCTCGCTGGCCGCGCTGGTGCGTGGGACGTGGCTCTGCCAGGAAACCTTCGAAGGGATTTTCCTGGCGAACAGCGCCTCATAGGCGGCGAGCAGCTTCGGCTCCTCATGGGTCCAGGACAATGCGCGCTCGACGCGGCTGCGGCCAAAGGTACCCATCGACTGGCGCAGCGACGGATCATCGATCAGCGTGATGATCTTGCCGGCGAAATCCTGTGGGTCGTTCTTCGCCGCATAGAGCGAGGCATCGAGCGCCGAGCGACGGCCTTCGCGGACGTCGAACTGAACGATTGGCCGTCCGAGCGCCATGTATTCCATGATCTTGTTCATGGTGGAGATGTCGTTCATCGGCGTGACGCGGTCCGGATTGACGCAGACGTCGGCGGTCGAGAGCATCGTGAACAGCGCATCGTCGGCGATCGCGCCGGTGAAGTTCACGTAGTCGGAGAGCTGCATCTCTTCGCAGAGTTCGACCACCGCATTCCACTCCGGCCCAGTGCCGGCGATGTTGAACTGGATGTCGGTGCGTCCGAGGTCGTGCACGATGTGGCCGATCGACTGCAGCAGCAGATCGATGCCTTCCGACTGACCGATCACGCCGACATAGCCGACGCTGTAGCGCCGGCCGCGGCGCCAGGCCGGATCGGCCGGGCGAGAACGCACGCGGTCGAGATTGGGGCCGGAGCGTACCACGAAGACCCGGTTGGCCGGCATTCGGCCGCGCGTGATCGCGATCTCGCGATAGGATTCGTTGGTCGCGATCGAGATGCTTGCGATCTTGAAGGTGAGATATTCAACCAGCCGCAGCAGATGCCAGAATATGTCCCTGCGGCCGAATTTTGCCTCATAGAGCTCGGGATTGACGTCGTGATGATCGAACACGAAGCGCTTGCCGCCGAGCTTGAACAACAGGCCGATCAGGAAGATCAGGTCGGGCGGATTGCAGCCCTGGATCACGTCGAAGCCGTGCTTCCACGCCACCTTGATCGCAAGCAGCGTCTCCCAGAACAGCGCGACCGGATATTCGATCAGATAGGCGGCGATCCCGCGCGCCTCCACCGGCATCGGATGACGGTAGATGTGAATGCCCTCGAGGCATTCGTAAGCTTCGTCATGGCCGCGGCCCTTCGGGCAGATCACCGAAACTTCATAGCCCGCCTTGCGCAGCGACGTTGCCTCGCACCACACCCTGCGATCGAAAGGAACCGGAAGGTTCTCGACGATGATCAGGATCCGCCGCGGTGATGGTTCAGCTCTCGACATCTGCGATGATCTATACCATTGACCTAACAGCATCACAATCCGACTAACATCGGCATTAACATACGCGGCTTCCATTATGCAATCCCGGCACCGATGTGACGGCGACGAGACAGGGACATGGCAGGCAGAGTGAGGGATTGGGGTCAAAGGGCGTTGATTGCACTGGTTTTGAGCACGGTGCTGCCGCTTGCCCACAAATGGCCGTTGCAGTGGAGTGGCGCGGCGGCAAACGATGCGCTTAACGCGAACCGTGTGAATGCCGTGATCCCGCCGTCGCTTTTCGGCATGACGATCAACGCGATCGGACAGTCGCAACCATGGCCCGAGCTGAAGTTCGACGGCGTTCGGCTGTGGGGCGCGATTTACTGGGCGCAGATCAACCCGGCGCCCGGCATCTACAATTGGGCGCGCTTCGACGCCATCCTTGCGGCGGCGGAGCGCGAGCATGTCGAGATCGTGCTCAATCTCGCCTACACGCCGCGCTGGGCCGCGTCGGCGAAAGATGCGCCGCCAGCGTTCACGCCCGGCGCAAGCTCGCCGCCTGCCGATCTCGCGTCATGGGATGAATGGGTGCGCGCCGCCGTCACCCGTGCCGCAGGCCGCATCAAATATTGGGAAATCTGGAACGAGCCCGAGGATCCCAAATATTACTCGGGCGATATCGCCACCATGGTCCAGATGCAGAAGCGGGCCTATCAGATCATCAAGGCCAGCGATCCCGGCCTGACCGTGCTGACGCCGCCGTCCAACGGCACGCCCGACGGCTATCGCTGGCAAAAGGCCTTCATGGCGCAAGGCGGCGGACAATATGCCGACGTGTTCGCCTTTCACGGCTATACGAGTGAGCCCGAAGCCGTGCTCGGAATCATCGCGCGCTTCAAGCAGATCCTCGCCGCGCACGATCTGTCCGCACGGCCGATCTGGGACACCGAGGCCGGCTGGTCGTCCTATGAAGACAATCCGGACGGGTGCCTGGCGCGCGCCTACATCCTGAAATGGATCAGCGGCGTCGATCGGTTCTACTGGTACGAGTTCGCCGGCGGGGGCAGCGACTTCGGAAAATTATGGGACCCGGCGCGCGGGCTGCTTCCGAGCGGAGTGGCCTACCGCACCGTGCAGTCATGGTTGGTCGGCGCTAGCGTCGTGGCCGCAGGCAGAACATCGCCGTTGATCTGGCGCGTCGAGCTTCGCATGCCGGATGGCCGCAACGGCTTGATCCTGTGGACCACCAAGGGGCGGTCCTCCTATCGGGTCGACCCGCGCTTCAGCCGTTACCAGGGCCTCGATGGTGGCGAAGGAGCCGTCGCCAATGGCGAGGTCGAAATCTCGCCCAAACCGGTTCTGCTGCTGGAATGATAACGATGGTAATCCGTGCGTCATGAAGTAACTTTGATGATATTCCCGGCTTCATTGCGGGCGGCGGGCGCGATACAAGGGCACTGTTAACTTGAGGCGATTGACCAACTGTGAAGCAGATCGCGCAGAACTATAAGAGCGGCGACCTCAAGCTGATCGACGTGCCGGCGCCGCGCTGCCGCCCCGGCGGGGTCCTGGTGCGCACGGCGTTCTCGGCGGTTTCGACCGGCACCGAGATGATGAAGTTCACCGAAAGCCGTCTGTCGCTGATCGGCAAGGCGCGTGCGCGACCCGACCAGGTGGCCAAGGTGATGCGCTCGGTCCGCCAGCAAGGATTGCTTGCGACCTATCAGAAGGTGATGAACCGCCTCGATTCCTACACGCCGCTCGGTTACTCGCTGTCGGGCACCGTCGTGGAGGTGGGCGAGGGTGTCGCTGGCTTCTCGGTGGGCCAGCGGGTGTGTTGCGGCGGCAATCAATATGCAACCCATGCTGAATATAATTGGGTGCCGCTGAACCTCTGCGTGCCGCTGCCCGATGGTGCCGCGCTCGACCAGGCCGCATTCGCCACGATCGCTTCGATCGCGCTGCAGGCAATGCGCCAGTCGGAAATCCGCTTCGGCGAGACCGCCTGCGTGATCGGCCTCGGCCTGATCGGGCAGATCATGGTGCGCCTGCTGCGCAGCGCCGGCGTCGTGGTCACAGGGCTCGACAGGCTGGAGGTGCGCTGTCGTCAGGCCGAGGCGGCGGGCGCTGCGGTTTGCGCCGTGGCATCGGACGATGCCGCGGCCGGGTTTCGCGCGCGGATCGACCAGCTGACCGCGTGCAACGGCGTCGATTGCGTGTTCATCACCGCAGGCAGCGACGATCCCGATCTCGCGCAGCGTTCAGCAGCACTGCTGCGCGACCGTGGCCGCATTGTCGATATCGGCAAATGCACGCTGAACCTGCCGTGGAATGAGTTCTACGACAAGGAACTCGACGTCCGTTTCTCGCGCTCCTACGGCCCCGGCCGTTACGATCCGCTCTACGAGGAGGGTGGCATCGACTATCCGATCGGCCATGTGCGCTGGACCGAGAAGCGCAATATGGAGGCGATCGTCGCGCTGCTCGCCGACGGGCGGCTCGACTTTTCTTCGCTGATTTCCGAAGCCGTGCCGCTGGAGCAGGCGACGTCGGCGTTCGAGCGCATGAGCCGGGGCGAGATCGGCCTCGGCATGGTGTTCGCCTATCCGGACGCTGCGCCCCGCGCGATGCAGATGATTTATCGTCCGGCCGTTGCGCTGCGCAGCGGCCGGGTGCGGCTCGGCGTCATCGGCGCAGGCAACTATGCCTCCAGCATGTTGTTGCCGCAGCTTGCAAATCACGCGCGCGTCGATCTCGTCGAGGTCGCCACCAATACCGGCCTGAGCGGCGCCACCGCGGTGCGCAAGTTCGGCTTTGCGCGGGCCTCGACGGATGCGGCCTCGGTGCTCGAGGCCGACGACATCGATGCCGTGCTGATCGCGACGCGGCATGCCTCCCATGCCGATCTGGCGGCGCAAGCGCTGCGCGCCGGCAAGGCGGTGTTCGTCGAAAAGCCGCTGGCGATCGACACCGATGCACTCGATCAGTTGGAGCAGGTGATCGGCGAGACCGGCAACAACCGGCTGATGGTCGGCTTCAATCGCCGCTTCTCGCCGCTGTTGTTGGGCATGCGCGCGGCGTTCGCGCCGACAGGGCCGCAGACCCTGCAATATCGCGTCATTGCCGGCCCGCTGGAGAAATCATCCTGGTATCTGCAGGCTGAGACCGAGGGCAGCCGCTTCGTCGGCGAGGGCGGCCATTTCATCGACGTGTTGTCGTGGTGGCTCGGCGCTGAGCCGGTGCGCGTCTCTGCAAGTACGGCGGGCAAGGACGTCGACAATCTCGTCGCCACCTTCGACTTTGCCGACGGGTCGGTCGCGAGCCTCAGCTATCTCACCGGCGGCGATCCGCGGGTGCCGAAGGAGGCGCTCGAAATCTCGGCAGGCACCGGCTTTGCCGCCTTCGACAATTTCTCGGGCTTCGAGGTCTGGCATGCCGGACAGCGCACGGCGAAGACAGCGCGGCTCGACAAGGGGCAGCGGCCGATGCTGGATGCCTTCGTCACGGCGGTGGCATCGGGGGCCGCGATGCCGATCGCACTGGAATCGCTGCTCGCGACCACCCGCGCGACGCTCGCGGTGCAGGAGAGCGCGGCCGCCGGCATGCCGGTCGATCTGACGCTTGGCGCAGCAGAGCAGGGCGCTGTGCGCGCCGCGACCGGCGCGAGATGAATCCGGCTTGGTATTTGCGCCGGCTGCAGCGCATGGAGCCGTCCGAGCTTGCCGGACGGGTGAACGATCAGGTGCTGCGTCTGCTCTGGCGCATCACGCCGCCCGATATCGCGCGACATGCCGGCGCCAGGCTTGCGCCGGGCTCACGGCAGCCGCGGCTGAAGCCGTTGCCGTCGCCGGCGTGCGCGCCGCGGCAAGCCGCCCAGCGGCTGATCCAGAGCGCCGAGCGGATTCTTGCCGGCCACTGGCGGATCTTTGCCAGGGATCATGGGGCGCTGGGCGAAACGCCCGACTGGTTCGTCGATGTCCGCAGCGGCAGGCGGGCACCCGCGGATATGTACGCGTTTGCAGTTCCCTATCGTGACGAAGCTGCGGTCGGAAACATCAAATACATCTGGGAGCCGTCGCGTCACCACCATCTCACGGTGCTGGCATCAGCGTATTACCTGACCTCGGACGAGCGCTACGCGAGGCGCGTGGCCGAGCATCTGATGAGCTGGTGGCGTGAAAATCCATTCCCCCGCGGCCCGCACTGGATCAGCGGCATCGAGCTTGGCGTGCGGCTGATCTCGTGGGCCTGGGTGCGCCAGTTGCTGCAGAACTGGCCCGGCGCCCCCGCGTTGTTCGAGGACAACGAGCTGTTCGTGACACAGCTCTACGCGCATCAATTCTGGTTGTCGCAGTTCCCGAGCCGTGGCTCCTCTGCCAATAACCACGTGATCGCGGAGGCTGCCGGGCAGTTCGTGGCGGCCTGTGTGTTTCCGTTCTTCCGCGACAGCGCGCGATGGCGCGAGCAATCCGCCGCCGCACTGGCACACGAAGCCGTTGCGCAAACCCTCGCCTGCGGCAGCAACGGCGAGCTTGCGACCGATTATCACGGCTTTGTCCTCGAGCTCCTGCTCGCTGCGACGGTGCAGGGCGAATCGTCGGGGCATCCGCTTGACGATGCGGTCTGGACCACGATGTGCCGCATGAGCGATGTTGTTGCCGCGATGCTGGACGATGGCGCCCATCCGCCGCGCCAGGGCGATGGCGACGACGGCATCGGCCTGCTGCTCGACGATCACGCCGGCAATCGCTGGCTCGGTCTGCTCGCCACCGGCGCGCGCCTGTTCGGCGCTCTGCCATGGTGGTCCGGACTGCCGGAGCCCGATCTGCGCACGTTCCTTCTGACCGACGGCGTCAGTGCGCGGGCGATCGCGGCGCGGCCTCCGCGCCGCCCTTATTTGCTCGATGCGGCGGGGCAGGCGTTTCTGGTCGATGCCGACCGCGCCGTGTGGTGCCGCTGCGATCACGGCCCGCATGGTTTCGGCCGCATTGCGGCGCATGCCCATGCCGATGCGCTGTCGCTCGAATGCAGGATCGGCGGCGTCGAGATCCTCGCCGACCCCGGCACCTATTGCTATCACGGCGATCCGCGCTGGCGCGCCTATTTCCGCTCCACGCTGGCGCACAACACACTCTGCCTGTTCGCGCGCGACCAGTCGGTGTCGGGCGGGCCGTTTCTCTGGACGCGGCATGCGCAGAGCCGGCTGATCGCCTCAAACGGCCTCGATGATCGTGATGCGGACGCAAGCTGGGTCGCCGAGCATTCGGGATATCAGGACGAAGCCGGTCTCGTGCATCGCCGCTCGGTGCGATTGCAGCGTCAGGCGATGCGGCTCGTCGTGTCAGATATTGTGCTTGCCGATGAAGGGCTTGCGGTGCCGGCGAGCCTCAGCTGGCATCTCGGTCCCGAGGTCGAATGCAAGCTCGACGGACGCACGGCGCTGCTCGCATGGCCCGGCGGACGCGGCGAGCTCGATCTGCCGGCGGCGCTCGACTGGACATCGTATCGCGGTGACGAGGCCACGCCGGCCGGCTGGTATTCGCCGTCCTTCGATCTCAAGGTGCCGGCGACGACGCTGATCGGCTCCGGTACGCTCGCTGCCGGCCAAGACCTGGTGACCGAGCTGCGCTGGTTTCCCGATCCGGCGCGTCGGTCATGAAGATCCTGGTCGCGCACAACAGGTATCAGGGCCGCGGCGGCGAGGACGTCGTGTTCGAAGCGGAAGTCGACCTGTTGCGCGGCGCGGGACACAGCGTTGAAACCCTCACGGTCAGCAACGAGGCGATCAACTCGCTCGCCGCGCGGATCGCGACGACGCTGTCGATCGTCGACAATATCCGGGGAAAACAGGCCGTGGCGGAGGCCATCGACCGCTTCCGCCCCGACATCGTGCACGTTCACAATTTTTTCCCGCTGCTTTCGCCCGCCGTGTTCGATGTCTGCCGGCAAAGGCGCGTGCCCGCGGTGGTGACGCTGCACAATTATCGCACCATCTGCACCGGGGGCATGCTGCTGCGCGACGGCCGCATCTGCCACAAGTGTCTCGACCGCGGCCATCTCTGGGGCGTTGCCCATCGCTGCTACCGCGGGTCGTTGCCGGGCTCGCTGGCCTCGGCCTACATGATCGCGCAGCATCAGCGCCGCGGCACCTGGACGCGTCCCGGCTTGCGCCTGATCGCGCTGACGCAGTTCGCCCGCACCCTGTTCACGCAGGCAGGCTTCGACGCCGGCCGGATCGATGTGAAGCCGAACTTCATGGCCGATCCGGGGGCGCCTGATTCAGCCGCGCCGCGCGCCGGGCTGCTCTATGTCGGACGGCTGAGCCGCGAGAAGGGCGTCGGCGTGTTGCTCGACGCCGTGGCGGGGACCGGTGTGCCGTTGCGGATCGTGGGCGAGGGGCCGGAACGCGCTGCGCTCGAGGCCCGGGCGCCCGGTCATGTCAGTTTCCTCGGTGCGCGCTCACGCGCGGAGGTGCTTCGGGAAATGGCCAATGCCCAGGCATTGGTCGTGCCGTCGTTATGGTACGAGGGATTTCCCATGGTGGTGGTCGAGGCCTTCGCACAGGGTACGCCGGTGATCGCATCCGAGATCGGCGGACTTGCCGAGGTGGTGAGCGCCGGCAAGACCGGCGCGCTGGCGCCGCCGGGCGACGCGGCCGCGCTGAGAAACCGGATTGCTGAGCTTCTCGCCGTCCCCGATCGCGCAGCGGCATGGGGGCAGGCTGCACGGGCCGTCTATCTCGCGCGCTACGCGCCGGATGAGAATCTCCGGCTGCTCGAGGCCATCTACGCGCGCGCAGCTGCGTAATGACCGATGCCGGCGGTTGCTCCGTCGGCGTCGGGCACCGTCTTGCGCGGTTCCGTCGTCGTCCCTAACGGGGCGCGGCAAATCTGATGTTAATTTGTTATATCGGGCGCTTGCTCTGACGCCACGAGCTTCGACGAGGCGGTCGGATTGCTCCCGATTCTGCGATCGATTCCCCGATTTTGGTTCGCCGGAGCCCTGGGTTTGCAACCGGAACCAGCCATAACACCGGTCAGCCTGCCGGCCGGTTGTGAAGTTTGACGCTTTTTTGCAAAAGCTCTCATGCGGTGCAGAAATATTTTTTCAGAGCAGAAAATCGCTTCGAAGCACGCACAACATCGGTGAAATTCCGGGCTTTTGCGCGATCCCGCGGGCCGACGAAACCCCGTATAATCACTACCCTTTTTTGCGTCGCGGCTAACATTTGGGATTTGCCCGCGCTGAATGTTAGCGCGCGTGCGAAGTGGCGCTAAGTCTCACATAAATCACATGGAACCAGTCGTTAATGGCGCATTGCTGATTGACACTCCGGTGTTGCGGTCTTAACAATGGACTTAACAAGTTCGTAACGTGTGTCCACATTTAAGTTGCGTCGCAACAAACCAGTTGTGATTCAACAGCTTAGGTGCGGACGAGCGGCTTGAATCCTCGTATCCCAAGCAGGGGCTACATCGATGGCGACTTACAATCTCGACCAGACTGACCTCAAACATGCGATCAACTCCACGATCGATCACGCGACCCAGCAACAGATCTTCAACTATCTGATCAACTCGGGCATCGGCTACACCAACCCGGATGACGGAACGGCGGTCCCGGTGCAGGTGGGTGCGGGCATCTCCAACCCGGATCCGTCTGCCAATGTTCTCATCGAAACCAACGCCAATAACACCGTCAACACTGACGCCAACCTGAAGGCCATCATCGAGGCCACCAACAGCGACGTGACGCTGTCGGTCAACGGCAGCACCCCGGTGCTCGTCGCGACCGGCTCCGGCAACGATCAGGTCTTCATCAACAACACCGGTGATACGACGGTTCTCGCCGGCGCCGGCAATGACACGATCTTCGGTGGCGCGGGTCACGACTCGCTCAGCGGGGGCGCCGGCAACGACGTGCTCGTCGACAATGCCTCCGGTCACAGCACGCTGGATGGCGGCTCTGGCAACGATCTGCTGGTCGGCACCGGCGCCGACACGCTGCTCGGCGGCTCCGGCAACGACACGCTTTACGGCGGTACCTCGTCTGATCTGGAGGGCGGTCGCGGCAACGACGTGCTGGTTGGCGGTACGGGCAACAACCTGCTCAGTGGTGGCACCGGCAACGACGCGCTCTACTCGAACTCGGATGCCTCGCACGGCTCCAGGCTCGACGGCGGTGCGGGCAATGACTCGCTGTATGGCGGTGCGGGTGCCGACACGCTGTATGGCGGCGCCGGCAACGACCTGCTGGTCGGCGGTACCGGTACTGTTGCCGAGTACGGCGGCGCCGGCAAGGACGTGCTCTACTCGGGCAGCGATGCGTCGCATGCGACCTCGCTCTATGGCGGTGACGGCAACGACTCGCTCTACGGCGGTGCCGGCAACGACACGCTCTATGGCGGCTCCGGCAATGATACGCTGGTCGCCGGCTCGGGCCACCAGACACTGATCGGCGGCGACGGCAAGGACTCGTTCGTCGGCTCCGAGACCGGTACGGCCTCGATGGTGGGCGGCTCTGGTCAGGACTACTTCTACCTGTCCAACCTCCACAGCAGCGACACCATTGACGGTGGTGCCGGCAGCAAGGACTCCCTGACCTTCCTGGATCACTCTTCGACCGACGTGACCGGCATCACCGCCGGCAAGGACGGTTCTCTGGACGTCAACTTCAGCAACGGCCAGGTGACCCAGATCAGCAACATCGAATACCTGATCTTCAACGATGGTCACTCGACCAAGCTGTAAGATCCCAGGTCTTCACGACTAGGTCTTCACTAAGCCAAGGCGCCGCCTCAACGCAGGTTGAGGCGGCGCTTTCTTGCGATTACAGGTGGTGTTCTGAAATGTTGTCTGATAATCTTGCAGTGTTGCAGCCTGCTCCAATTGTCAGTCATCGAGATAGTTTGAGTATTTGCCTAGCGATTATGTAGCGCGTTCAAGCAGGGGCTACATCGATGGTGACGCAAAGCCTGAACCAGACGCAGCTCAAGGCCGCGATCAGCTCCACGATCGATCACGCAAGCCGGCAACAGATTCTCGACTATCTGATCAGCGCGGGGATCGGTTACACCAGCCCGGATGACGGCGCGACGATCCCGGTGCAGGAGGGGGCAGGGATCAGCAACCCGGATCCCGGCGCCAATGTTCTGATCGAAACCAATGCCAACAATACGATCAAGCTCGACGCCAAGCTGAAGGCGATCATCGAAGCCACCAAGAGCGACGTGACGCTGACCGTGAACGGCGCCGCTCCGGTGATCGTCGCGACCAGCGACGGCAACGACGATATCACCCTCAACAACAACCGCGGCACGACGGTTCTTGCCGGCGCAGGCAACGACACGGTGTACGGTGGCGGCGTGGGTCACAGCCAGATTTACGGCGGGGCCGGCAACGACTGGCTTTGGGGCAGCAGCTGGTCGGACCTGCATGGTGGTAGCGGCAACGATACTCTGCTGTCCGGCAGCTCGCTGGACAGACTGGACCAAATCAACACGCTCGACGGCGGGAGCGGCAACGACCTGCTGTTCGGTGGCTGGGGCAATGATCGCTTGTATGGCGGCGCCGGCGACGACTGGTTGAGCGCGGGTTATGGCAACGAGATCCTCGACGGCGGCACGGGCAATGACACGCTCGTCGCCGGCGTATACAGCTGCCAGCTCTACGGCGGCGCCGGCAACGACGTGCTCTACGCGGATCTGTTTGCGAATCAAGGCTCGACGCTGTCGGGCGGTGACGGCAACGACACGCTGGAGGGGGGTGCCAGCGGCGTTGCCGACACGCTGGATGGCGGCGCCGGCGACGACCTGCTGAAGGGCGGCATCAGGACTGCTGCGGAGTACGGTGGCAGCGGTAACGACATTCTCTATTCGGGTGCCGGTGGCATGTTCGGGACCTTGCTCGACGGCGGTGCGGGCGACGACACCCTGGTTGCCGGTGCCGGGTATAACCCTGCCAATATCGGTACCGACACGCTGGATGGCGGTGACGGCAACGACCTGCTGATCGGCGCTGCCGCGACTGTTGCGGAATATGGTGGCAGCGGCAACGATGCGATGTACTCGCACTCGGATGCGCCGCACGGCACGATCCTGGATGGCGGCGCCGGCAACGACTCGCTGTATGGCGGCTCGGGTACCGACACGATGTACGGCGGCACAGGCAACGACCTGCTGGTCGGCGGCAAGGACACCGTTGCCGAGTACGGCGGCAGCGGCAAGGACGTGCTCTACTCAGGCAACGATGCGTCGCACGCGACCTCGCTCGATGGCGGCGACGGCAACGACTCGCTCTACGGCGGTGCGGGTGCCGATACGTTGTATGGCGGCGCCGGCAATGACCTGCTGGTCGGAGGGAAGGAAACTGTTGCGGAGTACGGTGGCGCCGGTAACGACGTGCTCTACTCGGGCAGCGATGCGTCGCACGCGACCTTGCTCGATGGCGGTGCCGGCAACGATTCGCTCTATGGCGGTGCCGGCAACGATACGCTGCATGGCGGCGCCGGCCACGATACGATGGTCGCCGGTTCGGGCACGCAGACGCTGATCGGCGGCAATGATGGTTCGTCGTTCGTCGGTTCCGCCACCGGTACGGCCTCGATGGTTGGCGGCTCCGGTCAGGACTACTTCTACCTGTCCAATGCCACCGGCGGTGACACCGTCGACGGTGGCGCCGGCAGCAAGGACTCGCTGACCTTCCTCGATCACGCTTCGACCGACGTGACCGGCATCGCCGCCGGCAAGGATGGTTCTCTGGACGTCAACTTCAGCGACGGCCAGGTGACCCAGATCAGCAACATCGAATATCTGATCTTCAACGATGGTCACTCGACCAGGCTGTAGGACACGAGGTCCGCGCCAGTCGAAGGTATCCCCCTCAACCCTTGTTGAGCCGTGTTGCGCGCGAACGTGACGATCGGAACTTGGTCGCCCGGTCCTCGTCGCGTGCGGCCGTCTCGATGATAAGTTCCACTTCAACTGGCGGATGTTAGAAGTTAGTTCGTCACATTCGGACCACGTAGCTTTTGTAAAGGCGTGGTGCTCGCTTGATACAAGGAGTTGTGATGGCTTCCTGCAGCCTCGGCAACCTTTGGACCAGACGAACGATCGCTGCAGAAACCAGCTGCATCATGTGCGAACCGCGGAGCTCTCGAATTGGCCAAGAAAAAAATGCTGAATGCCGGCGCTGGATCGACGGTTGCCAAGCGGATCCAGCCGCTGCTGTCATCGCATGACTGGGAGGAGATTCGCCTCGACGTCGACGGAAGCGTGAAACCGGACATCGTCGGCTCGATTACCGATCTCGCCAAATTGTGCCGGCCGGCCTCGTTCGACGCGATCTGGTGTTCGCATCTGATGGAACATCTCTATGCCCATGAGATACATCCCACATTCGTTCAGTTCCGCGAGGTCCTCAAGCCGGACGGCTTCGCGCTGATCATGTCCCCCGACCTGGAGGCGGTGGCCCAGCACATGCTGACCCAGGGCCTCGGCGCGGTCGCCTATGTCTCGCCGGCCGGTCCGATACGGCCGCTCGATATGATCTACGGGCACTCCGGCGCGATCGAGCAGGGCCGCCACCATATGGCGCACAAGACCGGCTTTTCGTGCGACCGGATGGGAAACCTGCTGCTCAGCGCCGGGTTTCCGACCGTCTCCGTTCGCAGCGCGAATTTCGAGGTCTGCGCGCTG
The DNA here is from genome assembly GCF_001908235.1 of Bradyrhizobium sp. NAS96.2. Taxonomy (GTDB): domain Bacteria; phylum Pseudomonadota; class Alphaproteobacteria; order Rhizobiales; family Xanthobacteraceae; genus Bradyrhizobium. Next base: position 21,019 of record NZ_LGHK01000035.1, on the reverse strand, counting down.
GCGCTCATGCCGGAGGCCGAGGACAGTCGGATCCAGCCGCAGCTCGAGGCCTGCGGCTTCGACTTCCGGGAGACGGCGACCGCCGCCCCGTGATTGTCGATGTTAAATAATGTTATAAGGTTCCGTGGTTAAACCAACGGCAGCAAGTGCCGGAACCGGCTTCCTTGCCTGTTCCGACACATATATCTTTTCGGAACCGCGTGCTGAAAATGCTGCGTTAGCGAACTAACAGTGATAAGTTATATCTCGCTAGCGATCCGATCTTGCGCAGTCGAAACTTCGAGGCATCCATGACCAAACACCTCTCGCTCGTCGGCGCACCTTCGGTGGAGGGACTGCCACCTTCGGGCCTCGCGTGTCTGGTCATCGTGGCAAGACAGCATGGTCTGCATCTGACCCCGACCCAGCTCATCCAGGACAATCTCCTGGGCGACCAGGAGGTCACGCTCCCCGAGCTTCTGAAATGCGCGAATTCCTCGGGCATGACGGCAAAGGCCGTCACGCTGGACTGGAGGGGGCTGAGCCATCTCAAGCGGGCGCTGCCGGTGATCGTCCGCCTACGCGACGGCAGCCACATGGTGCTGCTGCGCCTCGAGGGCGATGAAGACAGCACCCGGGTGGTCCTGCAGGATCCGAACGCGAGCGAGGATGCGCTGCTCGTGATCGATCAGCCGCGCTTCGAGGACATCTGGTCGGGCGACGTCGTCATGGCCAAGCGCGATTACGAGATTTCCGACGAGACCCAGCCGTTCAGCTTCGGCTTCGTCACCGCATTGTTGTTCCGCGAACGGCGCATCCTGCGCGACGTCGCGATCGCGGCGCTGATCCTCGGCTTCATGGGCCTCGGACCGATCATGTTCTGGCGGCTGCTCTCGGACAAGGTCATCTTCTACAAGGCCTACAACACGTTCTACGTGCTGTGTATTGCGATGTTCGTGCTCATCCTGTTCGAGGCGGCGTTCACGTTCCTGCGGCAGTACCTGGTCCAGCGTCTGACAGCACGGCTCGACGTCAAGCTGTCGACCTACGTGTTCGAGAAGGTGCTCAATCTGCCGATCGATTACTTCGAGCAGAATCCGGTCGGCCTGATTTCGCGGGATATTCGCGAAGTGTTCCGAATTCGCGGCTTTCTGACCGGACAGCTGTTCGGGACCATCCTCGATTCGACGACGTTGTTCTTCTTCCTGCCCGTCATGTTCTTCTTCAGCCCGATCATGACGCTGATGGTTCTTGCCTTTGCCGGAATAATCGTAACCTGGCTGATCCTGATGCTGCCCGCCTACCGGAAGAAATCCTCGGCGACTCTGGCCGCTGAAGGCGCGCAGGGAGCGTTTCTGATCCAGAGCCTGAACGGCATGCGGACCATCAAGTCGCTGGCGCTCGATGCGCGTCAGCGCCACATGTGGGATGTGCTTGTGGCGCGCGTCGCCAAGGCTCGCCTTGCGGAAGGCCTGACCGGAACCGCCATTCAGACGGTGGTGAAGCCGTTGGAACGGCTGGCGGTGAGTGCTCCCTATGCGTTCGGTGTCTACCTCGCCGTGTCGAGCGGCGATCCAGTCTACGTTGGAGCGTTGTTCGCGTTTCTGATGCTGTCGCAACGCGTTGCCGGCCCGCTGATGCAGATGGCCCAGCTCATCAACCAGTATGACGAGGCGCGCACCGCGGTCACGATCGTCGGCAGGCTGGTCAATCAGCCGCCCGAGGAGGGACGTTCCGGCCATGGCGTTCGGGTCCCGCTGAAGGGGCATATCGAATTCTCCGGCGTCACGTTCAAGTACAAGGGCGCGGTGTCGCCGGCGCTGAACAGCATCTCCTTCGAGATTCCGCTCGGTACGACGCTGGGCGTGATGGGCAAGAGCGGCTCCGGCAAGACCACGATCACGCGGCTGTTGCAGCGCCTGCACTCCGACTACGGTGGTCTGATCAAGGTCGACGGTGTCGATGTTCGCGAATACGATGTCGATCATCTCCGGCGCAATGTGGGCGTGGTGCTGCAGGAGAACTTCCTGTTCAGCGGCACGATCCGCGAGAATATTGCGGCCGCCAAGCCCGATGCGACCTTCGACGATGTCGTCAGGGCCGCGCGACTGGCCGGCGCCGAGGAGTTCATCGACAAGCTGCCGCGCGGCTACGAGACCTATATCTACGAGGGATCGACCAACCTCTCCGGCGGCCAGCGTCAGCGCCTCGCGATCGCGCGGGCACTGATCGTCAATCCGCCGATCCTGATCCTGGACGAGGCGACCAGCGCGCTCGATGCGGAGAGCGAGACGATCGTGAACGCGAACATTTCGCGGATCGCGCAGGGGCGCACGCTGATCATCATTTCGCATCGCCTGTCGTCGCTGACGAAGGCCGACGCGATCCTCGTGCTCAATCGTGGCGTGGTCAACGATATCGGCCGCCACGAGGAGCTTCTGGAACGCAACGACATCTACAGCTCGCTCTGGTACCAGCAGAACACGCATCTGGTGCCGGCGGGCCGCACCGAAAAGAACTTCAGGAGCCCGACCCTTGTCTCCTAATCAAGCTTCGCTCGCGACCGTCCGCCAGTTCCAGTCCGAAACCGATGCGATCCGCGAGGCGCCCGAGCCGTTGCTGGCCCGCGCGACGCTGTTCGTCCTGTCGGCGTTCATGGTAGCCGTCGTCGCGATCATGTGCTTCACGCGCGTCGATCGGGTGATCACGAGCGTGGGCGGCAGGATCGTCCCGGTCGATCAGATCAACGTGCTGCAGGCGTTGGACGCATCGATCATCAAAACGATCGATGTTCGGGAGGGTGAGCAGGTCGAGACGGGGCAGCAGCTTGCGACCCTCGACTCGACATTCACCGCTGCCGACGTCACGCAGTACAAGCTGCAGATTGCGAGCCTCGAGGCGCAAGTCGCGCGGGACGAGGCCGAATTGTCCGGAAAGCAGTTGTCGTTCGGGCAATCCAAGGACCCCGAGGTCACCAGATACAACGCCTTGCAAAAGGCGCTCTACGATCAGCGCGTCGCGCAGTACCACGCGCAGGTGAACAGCTACGATTCCAAGATCAGCCAGACCGAAGCGACGATCCAGAAGGCGAAGAAGGACGACGAGCGCTACAGCCAACGTGCCGATATCGCCGGAAAGATCGAGGACATGCGCTCGACGCTGGCCGAAAGCGGCAGCGGATCCAAGCTGAACCTGTATTTGTCGCAGGACAATCGCCTGGAACTGCTGCGTCAGATCGACAACACGCACAACACCCTGCTGGAAGCGCAACACCAGCTGGAGTCGCTGAAGGCGGATCGCAACGCCTTCACCGAGCAGTGGAACGCGCAGCTGAGCCAGGATCTGGTGACGACGCGCAATAACCTGGACACGGCCCGCTCGCAGTATGACAAGGCGATCAAGCACCAGGACCTCGTCCGCTGGACGGCGGCCGAACCCTCGGTCGTCCTGACCCTCGCCAAGCTCTCGGTCGGATCGGTGCTGAAGCCGGGCGATCCCTTCATCACGCTGATGCCGCTCAAGACGCGACTCGAGGCCGAGATCCAGATCCTGTCCCGCGACGTCGGCTTCGTCCGGCCGAACGATCCCTGCACGATGAAGATCGATGCGTTCAACGCGGCCGAGCACGGCACGGCGCAGGGCAAGATTCGCTGGATCAGCGAAGGCGCCTTCACCACCGATGATGACGGAAAGCCCGTCGATGCCTACTACAAGGCGCGATGTTCGGTCGACGAGACCAACTTCAAGGATGTTCCGAAGAACTTTCGCCTCATCCCCGGCATGACGCTGCAGGGCGATGTCAATGTCGGCACCCGTTCGGTGGCGATGTATCTGCTCGGCGGCATGCTGCGCAGCGCAAAAGAAGCAATGCGCGAGCCATGACGGTGTTGACGCGATCCCTTCTCGACCGGCTGAGGCCCGGGTCGTCTCGTTCGGAAGCAACGCAGTTCGAACGGGGACTGGAGGCTTACGAGAACCGGCAGTATCTGGAGGCGTTGCGCTTCTGGAGGCTGGCGTCGCGGGCCGGCAATCCGGAGGCGGATTACCGGATCGGGCTGCTCTATGCGAGGAACGAGGGTGTTATCGGCAACATTCCGGACGCGGTCGCGTGGTACGAACGCGCCGCCCTGAATGGACATACCGAAGCGCAATTCCAGCTCGGCTTGATCTACCTCCACGGGGTCAAGGCGTCCGTCGGACCGAACAAGCCCGAGATGTGGCGGCAATCCACGGCGGCGCGCCTCGGCGACAAGGCGACCAATCTCCACGACCTGGTGTTCCCGAACGGAATCGGAGTGGCCAGGGACCTCGACGCCGCCTTCCTCTGGATGTCGGTGGCGGCGGAAGCCGGCAAGGCCGACGCGCAGGCAATCCTGGGCGACATGTACGCCAACGGACACGGCTGCACCAAGGATCATGCCGTTGCGCTGCGCTGGTACGAGGCTGCGGCCGAGCAGAAGGCGGCGGCCGGCGAATTCGCGCTCGGCGACGTGCATTATCAGGGACGCGGCGTTCCCGTCGACTTCGCGCAGGCCGCGATCTGGTATCACAAGGCGGCGGAGCAGGGTCATGTCCGCGCGCAGGTTGCGCTCGCGTTCATGTGCCTCAAGGGCACCGGGCTTCCCGTGAATGTCGAGGAAGCCGCACGGCTATTCCAGAGCGCGGCTGCGCATGACGATGCCATCGCGCTGTACAACATCGCGCTGTTGCGGCTGAGCGGCAAAGGGGTTGCCAAGGATCTCGACAAGGCCGAGACCGCCTTGCGCAAGGCGGCACGCAAGGATTACCTGCCGGCGATCCAGGCGCTTGCTGAGTTCTATGCGCTCGGCACGGCTGCCGAGCCGGATCTGCGCGAGGCGGCGTATTGGTACGAGAAGGCGGCCGAGCGCGGTGACGTGCAGGCGCAGTTCTTCACCGGACGCTTCTATGCCACCGGCACCGGCGTTCCGCCCAGCATCCGCCAGGCGGCGAAATGGTTCGAACGCGCGGCCGAGAGCGGTCACGCCACCGCGGCCCACAACATCGCGGTGTTCTATCTCAACGGCAACGGCGTGACGCGCGATGTCGCGACCGCGATCAAGTGGTTCGAGCGCGCATCCGAGGGGGGCATCAGCGCGGCAGGCGTGCAACTGGGCCGGCTCTATTCGGTGGGCAACGGCGTGCCGCGCGATCAGGTGCGTGCAGCCGAATGGCTGAGTAAGGCGGCCAACGGCGGCGATGCCGATGCAAAGACCGCCTATGCCGTGTTTCTGATTCAGGAGGAGCCGTCCGAAGCGCGTCTTGCGCAGGCGCGCACGTTGCTGACCGATGCCGCCGAGGGCGGTCATTCCGCGGCGGCGTTTCAACTCGGCGGGCTTCACATGGGAAGGTCCGGTGGCACGGTCGATCTTCCGGCGGCGGCGCAATGGTTCAAGCGCGCGGCGAGCGCCGGCCATGTCGAGGCGCAGCACACCTTGGCGCTGCTGTATTCCGATCCGAAGAGCGGCCTCAAGGATCCGCAGGCCGCCGCCGGCTGGATCGTCAAGGCCGCCGATGGCGGCAACGCCGCAGCACAGTTCAAGCTTGCCGTTATGTATTGCACCGGGCAGGGCGTCGAGCAGGACCTTGCGCAGGGCGTGACGTGGTACGAGGCCGCGGCGCGCCAGGGCCACGCGACGGCGCAATACAACCTTGCGGTGATGCTCGGGCGCGGCCAGGGCCGCGAGGCTGATCCGGCGAAGGCGGCCGAATGGTTCGCGGCAGCCGCAGAGCAGGGCATGGTCGAAGCCCAGCTCGCCATCGGCGATGCACTGCGTGCCGGCAACGGCGTCGCGCAGGACCGCGACCAGGCGCTGCGTTGGTATCGAAAGGCGGCGCAGCAGAACAACGAAGGCGCGCTACGTCGTCTGCAGGCGATGGGCGAGAGCGTCGGCTGAGATTGTTGGAGGCGGACATCTCGTCGCACGCGCGCAATGGCAGAGACGGTGAACGGCTTTGTTTTTGGGCGCGAAGGCACGGAAGCGTGCACCTCTGCGTGACAATCTAGGCAGAACTAACAATGGCTTTCATATCGACGATAGAGAGATTGCGTTAATGTGGGTTCGCGGAATAAATGCTCATTGCACCTCTGGTTGTGTGAAGATGATCGATAAGAACCGAGAGGTCATGATCAGAGGCGTGTCAGGCAGCGTGATCTCGGGATCGAACGTCCGTGTGACCGGGAAAGAAACTGGAGCCGGCGTTAAGCGTTGGCAGGAGATTGAGTGGCAATGAACAAGATGGTCGAGCGGAGCGTCAGGGATACGAAGGATATGTTGCCCGTTGCCAGTCCGGTTCAGCAGGACGACCATGCGCAGAGCCTGTTCCTGGATCCCGATATCACTGATCTCCAGTCGGGATCGCGGCTGCGTGGCGCGATCCTCGAATATTCGGGACGAGGAATCTCGGGCTGGATCGTCGATGCCCAGTCGCCCGCTGCAACCGTTTCGATAGCGCTCTTCGTCGGCTCCCATTGTGTCGAAGAGGGGCGCACCGGCCGGTCCATGCCGGCCCGCATCGGTCCGCGCAGCGTGATCGGGCGTCCCGGATTTCGGATCGATCTGTCGACGCCGGGCGTGCGCCGTCGTCTGGCGCGTGCCCTGAGAAACACGCTGGTCGAGCCCAAGCATGCGCAGATCTATCTGCGCATCAGCCTAAGCGACGGCGAATATTACGAGATCCCGCTGTTCGAGAACTTCGCGCCAAGCGAAGTGGTCGTTGCGCTCGGCTTCTCGCTCGAAGACTACGACGATCTGCTGTTTCCCAGCGTTGACAACCGAAGCGTTGCGGGACCGGCGGACGCCTCCACCAAGGAGGTGCGCTATATTTGTTTCTATCTGCCGCAATTCCATTCATTTGAAGAAAACGACAGGTGGTGGGGACCGGGGTTCACCGAGTGGACCAATGTCGCGCGCATGCGCGCCCAGTTTCCGTCTCATGAATCGCCGTGGCTGCCGGCCGATCTTGGATTCTACGACGTCCGGCTGCCGGAGACGCGTCGCCAGCAGGGCGACCTCGCGCGCAAGTACGGCATCGATGGATTCTGCTACTACGTGTATTGGTTCCAGGGTCGCAGGTTGCTGGAAAAGCCGCTTCAGCTGCTGCTCGAGGACGGCGAGCCGAACCTGCCTTTCTGCATTTGCTGGGCCAACGAGAACTGGTCCCGCCGGTGGGACGGCTCGGATGCCGAGCTGCTGCTCGGACAAAATCACTCGCTGGACGACGATGTCCGCTTTATCGATGACATGGCCGACCTGCTGCTCGACGAGCGCTACATCACGGTCGATGGTCGAAAGGTCATCGTCATCTACCGGCCGTCATTGCTGCCGGACAAGCAGCGTCTGTTCGAGATCTGGCGCGAGCGAGCTCGGGAGCTCGGAATTGGCGAGCTTCTCATCTGCAATGCGATGACCTTCGGCGAGTTCGATCCGCGCGACGTCAATTGCGATGCGGCCATCGAGTTTCCGCCGCACACGGTCTCGACGCGGGAAGTGCCGCCGACCGAAGTCGATGCTCCGGCGACCTTCGCCGGGAAGGTATACGATTATGTCGACGCCATGCGATCGTCGATCGGCAAGACCTACGACTTCCCGTTCTTTCCTGCTGTCATGCCGCGTTGGGACAATACGCCGCGCAAGGGACCGCGCGGTCACGTCTTTACGAGGTCCAGCCCGGAGGCGTTTGAGGTCTGGCTTCGCGATGCCACCCTGCGGGCCAAGGGCAACAGCTTCTCCGAGTCACTGGTGTTTATCAATTCCTGGAACGAATGGGCGGAGGGGGCTCATCTCGAGCCGGATTCGCGTCATGGACGCGCCTTCCTTGAGGTTGTGCGGAGGGTCGCGTCGGCTGAGCCTATTTCGGCGCAGATCAGAAATAGCCCGGATCTGCTGGATTGCCTGAGCAGGCAGGAGCTTGAGTGGGCGGTGAAGGAAGCCTCGACGCATGTCGAGGTGCTCGCAAGCCTGCACCGGTCGGGTCTCACTCATTCGGGGGTGCAGCGCTTGAGGAGCGGCACTCCGGTTGAGGCGGACGGCGCGTCCGACAATCCGGCAGGTTCGTTGCTGGTCATCGAGAACATCAATTCACAGACCGGCGAGCGGGTGATTGTTGATCCGCGCTTTGAGATCCTGGTGCGGGGATGGATTTGCGCGGGCAACGCCTTCGAAGCAAGCAGGCAGAGAACGGGATTCCTGGTCCTGTCGGGGCTTGCCGCGGAAGGCGCAATCAACGGCGGCTACTGTCTGATCGTCGATTGGCACGAGCGCGTCGACGTGAAGGAATATATGAAGGCCGAAAGCAAGGATTGCTATTTCGGTTTCCAGCTGTCGTTCTCGATTCGAGATTTGCCGGATGGTGAATATCAACTCGCGGTCCTGGAGGTCGGCGACGGCGCCAGCGCCCTGGTGAGGTCGCGCCATTCGATCATCGTGAGACGTTGAGGTCGCCGCCGATGCTCGCAAGTGTGGTCATCGCGTGCTACAAGCACGAGCAGTATCTCGAGGAATGTCTCGAGACCGTCTACCAGCAGACGTTTGCCGATATCGAACTCGTCATCGTCGACGACAATTCGCCGGACCGGAGTTTTGAAGTCGCGCAGCGGGTCATCAAGAAGCGGTCGTTCGGAAAGCGCTTCGTGTCGTGCAAGCTGCTCAAGAACCCCCAGAATCTCGGCGCCCACTACACCTGGAACAGGGCGTTGTCGCTGACCAAAGGCGACATGATCTTCCTCTTGAACTCGGACGATGCCTTTTCCAGGGACCGCGTGCAGCTGTTCGCGGACAAGCATGGCGACGAGCGGCTGTTCTTCGGCTTCTCGGCCGTCGAGCCGATCGACGAACATGGAAAGTCGATCAGCAACTACCAGTTTCCGACGCGCCTGCGTTATGCGATCGACCGGGCGCAGATTGCCGGTGCGCCGCTGTCGTGGACATTCCTGGATTCCCAGATTGCCGCGTCGACCGGAAACTTCGTCTTCAGCCGCGAGCTGCTGCGGCAGGTGGGCTGGCTTGCCGACCTGAAATACTGCCATGACTGGGACTTCGCCTTGCGCGCCGTCACCAAGGTCGAGCCGACTTACCTCGAGGCCGACCGCTATCTGTACCGGCTGCACTCCACCAACAGCTTCCGAAGTCTGAGCAAGGTGGCGGAGAGCGAGACGAAGGCCTGCATGGTGTCGTATTGCCTGAATGCAATCTCGTCGCGGCCGCAAAACAAGACCTGCCTCAGCCCGTCCAATTTCGGCGATTCATTCTATGACTTCGTGAAGCTGCACCCGAACTTCAACTACTGGGTCAAGCAGATCTACGCGCCCTACCATCTCGAACACCGGACGGTGGAGTCGAACGACCGGACCAGGCCGCTTCGCTGGCGCTGATCGAAAGTGTAGAGCCGATCTTGTCCGGTCCGATGCAATCGGAACGGAGCCTTGGTTTGCGAGTTCGGCGCGGCTTTGCACAAGCCGCGCCGCACCTCGCTCAAACCGGCCTAGCAAAGGTTCTTCGCCGCCGCCCGTGTCGTCGTCTTGAGAACCTCGCGCAGCGCTTCAAGGCGCTCCGTTTGACACGGCAGCGTTGGGACCAGCCAGCCACCCTCGTCATTTTCATTCCAGGCGTAGATCAGCACCGCGGGAGCTCGGCGATCAGGTGCTTGGCTGTTCACCCAGCGGATCGATTGCGCGAGGTGGCTGGCCAGTTCCTGCTTCGTCGGAGCCGTATAGAAATTGGTGATGCCGTCGCCGGGACGCTGCGACGTTTCCCAGGGCACGGGATGTTCGATGCGAGGGCGCCTGTCCCATCCTGTCATCACCGTGGGCACAACAGGGACCTGGCTGGCGGCCAAGGCATTCCAGCCTTTCTCGGCATACTTCGCGAGGTCGGCAAAGCTCCCGCGGCCGTTGCCGGTTGTAATCGCATACGATCCGAGCGCATCGGCGCCCAGATTGGCGGCCTCCTGGCTCAGGAATTTCGTGTCGCCTGCCAGCACGATGTACGGCTCCGCGACGCCAGTTGCGGTCGCATCGGATTTGAACTTGCTCAGTTGGGTGCGGAGACCTTGCACACCTCCCCAGCTTCGCTGCACGTCGGCGCCCTTGATGAAGCCCAGGAAGTAGAGCGGCCGATCGCCCTCGACCCTGAGATAGTTCTTGTCCGCCATCAGGCCGATGTGCTCGTGGGGGAGTGGCGACAGCTTGGCCGCCGATCCCCATCGACCGAGCTCGGTAAACATGCAGTACTTCAGTTGGGCTGCCTTCGGACGGGTTCTGAACGCATACAGGGCTTTCGACATCGGGTGGTTGGCCCCATAGCCAGCGAATGCCCAATAATCCAGTCCGGCAAAGATCGCCTGGTCGATTTCCTTGTCGATCTCGGCCTCGATCGAGCTCGAAAAATCCAGCGCATTTGGATCGCGGTTGATCTGGGCGCCGAAGAAGGGAGCCCGCCAACGATATTTCTGCGGACCGAGCGATTGCTTCATGGCTTCCGTCGGCTGCGAGCCCGGCGAATACCATGCGTCCCATCGGATGGCTCCGACGAGAGGCCGCAAAGCTGCCGCAGCCGCAGCAGGGTGGCTGGAACCCAAGACGCTGAGCGAGCCGGGCAGGAGGCTTGCGGATAGCGATGTCAAAAACATCCGTCTCGTAAGCGCAAACGGCTTACGGATTGCTTCGTTCCCATTGTCCATTGGCGATCTCCGGTCGTTCCCGTCCTGTGTGACGGTTTCGTGCAAATGACACCGAGCCCTGTACTCTATTGTATTGATTTTCCTCGAAATAACCTTACAACAGTTAAATGTGAGCGCTACGTGTTATAGCCTTATTCTTGTAGGATAAGTGCGGTAATAGGGAATTCGTGGTGCGAACCAATGGTAATTGCTTGTTGATCTCGTGGGGAGCGGCTCAGGTTGGACATGGAAATTCCTGCATTGTCTAGTTTCAGCTCAGGCGTGAATCTCGATACGCTTCCAGCAAGTGAGGTCGAGACAAAGCTTCGAGATTTCTTTTCCGGGCGGATCGCAAATCCGAAACCCGACGAGCTCATCCAGTCGGTCGAGCAGTTGGAGCGGCAATTCGGCGATTACAAGGAATTCCAGTTTGCAAAGGCGGCAGCGCTTGTGCAGGCCTGTGATTTCGCCGGAGCGCGCGGGATCCTGCTCGACCTCGTCAAGCAGATGCCGTCCGACTCGCGGGTGTTGCATCGTCTTGCGATCGCGGATCTCAACATGGGGGCGGCCCATGAAGCGCAGGACGTCTATTTGTCCGCGCTCGCTGCGGCCCCGAAGAGTGAAAACCTGCGGCGCGAGTTTGCCGGCCTCCTGCGCGTGATGGAGGCGAAGAAGCTCTATGTCGGGGTCGATCGGAAGAAGCACGGCCTCGCCGCGGTGTGCGCCATCAAGAATGAAGGCGACGATCTGCTGGAATGGCTGCACTTCCACCGACTGGTCGGCTTCGATCACTTCTACCTCTACGACAACGGCAGCACCGACAATACGCGCGCCGTGATCGAGTCCTTTCCGTGGCCCGAGATGATCACCTATCATTTCGTGGAGGGCGAATTCGGCCAGATGCGCGCCTTCTCGCATGCGATCGACACCTATCGCAATTGTGCGGAATGGTGCGCCTTCATTGATGCCGATGAGTATTTGTTTCCGACGCAGGCCGGCAGCATCAAGGACGTCCTGGCCGAGCTCGGCCCGGCGCCGGCGGTGGCGGTGCATTGGTTGAACTTCGGATCGAACGGTCACGACGCGAGGCCGGCCGGCCTGTGCATCGAGTCCTTCACGCGTCGCGCTCCGGACGACTTCCCGGATCATTTCATCATGAAGTCGATCGTGCGGCCGGACACCATCGTGTCCTACCTGCATCCGCATCAATCGCTCGTTCTGGGCTGCTACGTCCAGGAAGACGGCACGCCGGTATTCCCGATCGGAGGCCGCTGTACGGCTCCCAAGCGGAGCAAGCTCGTGATCAATCACTACTACACGAAGTCACGCGAGCAATTGCTGAAGAAGCGCGAGCGCGGCCGGCCGCTCGCCGATGGAGATCCCGAGAAGATCCGCGCGATGGAGTTCTTCACGTTGCGGGATCGCAACGATATCGAAGACGCAACGATCCAGCGGTTTCTTCCGGAGCTGAAGAAGCTGGTCCAGGGCTGACCCCAGCCGACAGCGATTTCCTCACCGAAAAGGAAGGCGCGCCAGGCGGCGCGCCCGATCAATCATGCAGCTTGCGTGATCTTTGACCGCAGCAGCGATCGACGGCAGAAGCTTCCGGCTACGGCTGCCGGCTAAAGCGGCTCCAGCCGGTATTTCGCAAGCAGGGCTTGTGCGGCATCGACGTCGATCCTCGCAGGCCTCTGGAAGATCGACATGTTGTTGGCGCGGGCGATTTCCCGCGCCACCGTCCGAACCGAATGGTAGTGGGGCCGGTTCTCGAAGTCGTGAATTGCGATGAAGGCTCCCGGTGCGCCGTGCAGCACGCACTGTACGAAGCTCGCCACGCGAAACCGGCCGTCGATGAAATACAGGTCGGCTGTCCGGCTTTCCGGACGCTCCCAGACACGCTCGTGATATTCGGGCCAGGAGCTCTCCTTCTCCTTCTCGATCGGATAACCCCATTCGCGCAGCTTGCCGATATCGACGTGCAGCAGCAGCGGCTTGGTGCTCGCATCGCGCGTGGCGTCACCGACGTTGTTGAGCCATTCCAGGGAGGAATCGATCGAGATGACCCACTCCTTGCTGGTTTGACAGGCGAGCCAGGTGCTCCCGCCCGAGCCGAATTCCAGATAGCGCTTCGAGAGATCTACGAAGCTTTTGAACAGTGTGAGTTCCTGACCGTCCATTGCGATTTTCATGGCGGGACCCCGTGGTTTCTCGATTTGTCGTCTGTCGGATGGCTGCCAATCCACCGTCGGAAGGCGGTCGCGGCTGGTCAAGTCGCGATGAGATCCGGTTGAATCATCATCGCGCTTCTCGGTTTCCCGCTGGCTATCCACGCCGGTGGCTTGGAGAGACGGCGGCTACTGGTTCAGGCCGACGCGCTCCACCTTGTAGCCGCGCTCCAGGATCGCGCGCCACCAGGGTTGCTCGTCGACATACCAGCGCACCGTCTTGGCGATGCCGGTCTCGAAATTCTCCTCGGCGCGCCAGCCGAGCTCGGTTTCGAGCTTGGTCGCGTCGATGGCATAGCGGCGGTCGTGGCCGGGACGGTCGGCGACGAAGTTGATCAGCTTGCGCCGCGGGCCTGCCGCAGCCGGCACGACCTCGTCGAGCAGGTCGCAGATGCTTTCCACGACGTGGAGATTGGTTCGCTCGTTGCGGCCGCCGACATTATAGGTCTCGCCGACCTCGCCACGCTCCAGCACCAGGGTCAGCGCCTTGGCGTGATCTTCGACGAACAGCCAGTCGCGGACGTTCTGGCCGTCGCCATAGACCGGCAGCGGCTCGCCGGCGAGCCCCTTGATGATCATGTGCGGGATCAGCTTCTCCGGGAAGTGATAGGGGCCGTAATTGTTGGAGCAGTTGGTCACCAGGGTCGGCAGGTCATAGGTCTCGCGCCAGGCGCGCACCAGATGATCTGATGATGCCTTGCTGGCCGAATAGGGCGAGTTCGGCGCATAGGCCGTGGTCTCGGTGAACAGCCCCTCGTCGCCGAGCGAGCCGAACACCTCGTCGGTCGAGATATGCAGGAAGCGGAACTGATCGCGCTTCTCAGGCGAGAGCGTACGCCAATGACGCAGCGTCTCCTGCAGGATCGTGAAGGTGCCGACGATGTTGGTCTGGATGAATTCGCCGGGGCCGTCGATCGAGCGGTCGACGTGGCTTTCCGCGGCAAGATTCATCACCGCATCGGGCTGATATTTCTCGAACAGCCGGCGCAGCACCTGTCCCTCGCAGATGCAGGCCTTTTCGAAGGTGTAGTTCAGGCTCTCGCTTGAGCCGGGCAGGGAGGCCAGGTTCGCCGCATAGGTCAGCTTGTCGATGTTGACGACGCGGGCGTGGGTGTCGCGCAGCAAGTGACGGACCACGGCGGAGCCGATGAAGCCGGCGCCGCCGGTGACGAAAATCGTCGATCCCTTAAACCGCATGTTTGAATACCTCGGCTGTGCGGGGCTGACCCTGGAACGAACGGTAGACCGACAGCAGATACTCGCCGTAGCTGCTCTTTGCGGTCTTCTGCGCCACCCGCGCGAAGGCTTCGAGCGAGATGTAGCCCTGGCGCAGCGCGATCTCCTCGGGGCAGGCGATGCGCAGGCCCTGACGCTGCTCCAGGATCTGGACGAAGTGACTGGCCTCGACCAGCGAGGAATGCGTGCCGGTGTCCAGCCAGGCGAAGCCGCGGCCGAGCACCTCGACATAGAGGTCGCCGCGCTCGAGATAGGCCTTGTTCACGTCGGTGATCTCGATCTCGCCGCGGGGCGACGGCTTGATGCCGGCCGCGATGTCGACCACGTCGTTGTCGTAGAAATAGAGGCCGGTAACGGCGACGTTGGACTTCGGCCGCTTCGGCTTCTCCTCGATCGACAGCGCCCGGCCGGTGCCGTCGAGCTCGATCACGCCATACTGCTCCGGCGCGTTCACGACGTAGCCGAACACCGTGGCGCCCTTCTTGCGGACGGAGGCGGCCGACAGCATGCTCGGCAGGCCGTGGCCGTAGAAAATGTTATCGCCTAACACAAGCGCGACGGAGTCATCACCGATGAACTCGCGGCCGACGATGAAGGCGTCGGCAAGACCGCGCGGGGTCTCCTGCGTGGCGTAGGCGAAGCGGACGCCCATCTCGCTGCCGTCGCCGAGCAGCCGCTGGAACAGCGGCTTGTCCTGCGGCGTCGAGATGATGAGAATATCGCGGATTCCACCGAGCATCAGCGTCGACAGCGGATAATAGATCATCGGCTTGTCGAACACAGGCAGCAGCTGCTTGGAGACGACGGTGGTCACGGGGTAGAGGCGCGAGCCGGTTCCACCGGCGAGGATAATGCCCTTCATGGTCCCTCACAGTTTGACTATCAAAACATAACAGATAGCGTGCGCCGCACAAGTTTGTTATGAGTAGCAAATTAACATTTCGGGCCTGCCCAAAACTGGAACCCTTGTTAAATGAACGTCATCAAGACCGAACTTCCGGAAGTCCTGATCGTCGAGCCGAAGCTGTTTGGCGACCAGCGCGGCTTCTTCCTCGAGACCTACCAGGCGCCCCGTTATGTCGAGCACGGCATCGCGCGCCCCTTCGTGCAGGACAACATGTCCCGCTCGGCCTATGGCGTGCTGCGCGGGCTGCATCTGCAGAACCCGATCACCCAGGGCAAGCTCGTGACCGTGCTGCGCGGCAAGGTGCTGGACGTCGCCGTCGACGTGCGTGTCGGCAGCCCGAATTTCGGCAAGCATGTCGCGGTCGAATTGAGCGAGGACAACCGCCGGCAGTTATGGGTGCCGCGCGGCTTTGCCCACGGCTTCGTGGTGCTCTCGGAAACCGCCGACTTCTTCTACAAATGCGACGACTTCTACAGCCCCAAGGACGAGCTCTCGATCCGCTGGAACGATCCCGCGATCGGGATCAAATGGGGCGTCGATAAGCCACAGCTGTCGGCCAAGGATGCGGATGCGCCGCTGCTCGCCGATGCCAGCAATCTTCCCACCTATGGACAAATCTGATGCGGATTCTTTTGACGGGAACGCGCGGCCAGGTTGGCAGTGCGCTGAAGCCTCTGCTGGAAAGTCACGGCACCATCATCTCGCCGCCGACCGCGGAGTTCGATCTGTCGAAGCCGGAGATGGTGACGGCCCAGCTTGAGAGCCTGAAGCCCGATCTCATCATCAATCCGGCTGCCTACACGGCGGTCGATCGCGCCGAGGACGAGCGCGAGCTGGCCTTCCTGGTCAACGCCAGGGGACCCGAGGCGCTCGCGAAATGGGCGGCTGCGAACCGCGTGCCGCTGGTGCATTTCTCCACCGACTATGTCTTCAACGGTTCAGGCGACCGGTCATGGCGCGAGGACAGCCCAACCGAACCGTTGTCGGCCTACGGCGCGAGCAAGCTTGCTGGCGACGTCGCGATCCAGGCGGCGGGCGGGGCGCATCTGATCGCGCGCACCTCATGGGTCTATGCCGCAAAGGGCACCAATTTCCTGCGCACCATCGCGCGGCTTGCCGGCGAGCGTAAGGAGCTGCGGATCGTGGCCGATCAGATCGGCGCGCCGACGACGGCACAAGCGATCGCCAGTGCGGTTGCCGGCATCGTCCTGCCGAACATCACCACGCTGCACGATCAGCTGGTGCGCAGGGGCGGCGTCGTCAATCTCGTTTGCGCCGGCGAAACCAGCTGGCATGGCTTTGCCACGGCCATCGTCGGCGGGCTGCGGTCGCGTGGCGTCACGCTTGCCGTCGACAATATCGTTCCGATCGCGACGGCCGATTTTCCGACCAAGGCGGTGCGCCCTAGCAATTCGCGGCTGGATCTGACGCGGCTGAAGGCGCAGTTCGGGGTTGCGATGCCGACTTGGCAGGAAGCGCTCGCGCGCGAGCTGGATGCGTTCGTCCAGCTCGACGTGCCCGCGCACGCCTAGCGCGTTTTCCAGCGAAGCCGATAGCGGTTCGCGAAGAGAACGCCTCGGATAAAAATTCAAAACCCCGCTCCGATTGACTCGGAACGGGGCTCTGCGATCGAGCTGTGGCGATCGCCGCCGGTCGACCATCGCCGCTCAGCGCGGTCGGCCGATGCTCTCGTAAGTGAAGCCGTGCGCGGCCATCTCGTCCGGGCGGTAGATGTTGCGCAGGTCGACGACGACCGGATGCTTCATCTCCTGCTTGATGCGCTTGAGATCGAGCGCGCGGAACTGGCGCCACTCGGTCACGATGACGAGCGCATCGGCCTGGCGCGCGCATTCATAGGCGTCCGTGCAGTACTCGATCTCCGGCAACTCCTTGCGCGCCTGCTCCATGCCGACCGGATCATAGGCGCGAACCTTGGCGCCGAAATCGATCAGGCCGTTGATCAGCGGGATCGACGGCGCCTCGCGCATGTCGTCGGTATCGGGCTTGAAGGTCAGGCCAAGCACGCCGATCGTCTTGCCGCGCAGCTCGCCGCCGAGCACGTTGGCGACCTTGCGCGCCATCGCGCGCTTGCGGTTGTCATTCGCGGTCAGCGTGGCTTCGACGATTTTCAGCTGCACGTCGTGATCGAGCGCCGTCTTGAACAAGGCGCGGGTGTCCTTCGGGAAGCAGGAGCCGCCATAGCCCGCGCCGGCATGCAGGAACTTGGTTCCAATGCGGTTGTCGAGCCCGATGCCGCGCGCGACTTCCTGCACGTTCGCACCGACCCTTTCGGAGAGATCGGCGATCTCGTTGATGAAGGTGATCTTGGTGGCGAGGAAGGCATTTGCAGCGTATTTGATCAGTTCCGCCGTGCGCCGTGCGGTATAAAGGATCGGCGCCTGGTTCAGATAGAGCGGACGATAGACTTCGCCCATCACCTTCTTGGCCCGCTCGTCCTCGGTGCCGACGACGATCCGGTCGGGATGGCGGAAATCCTGGATCGCGGCGCCTTCGCGCAGGAATTCGGGGTTCGAGGCAACCGCGAAATCGGCGTTGGGACTGGTCTCGCGGATCAGGCGTTCGACCTCGTCGCCGGTGCCCACGGGCACGGTCGACTTCGTCACGACCACGGTGAATTTCTTGAGCGCGGCGCCGATCTCCTTGGCGGCTGCATAGACGTAGCTCAGATCTGCATGGCCATCGCCGCGCCGCGAGGGCGTTCCGACCGCGATGAACACGGCATCGGCGTCGCCGACGGCTCCCGCGAGCTCCGTCGTGAAGGTCAGCCGTCCGGCGGCGGTGTTGGTCTCGACGAGCTTATCGAGGTCAGTTTCGTAGATCGGGATCTTGCCGCGCTTCAGGGCTTCGATCTTGCCGGCGTCCTTGTCGACGCAAACGACCTGATGGCCGAAGTCGGCAAAACACGCTCCGGACACGAGACCTACATATCCCGTTCCAACCATTGCAATCTTCATGAATCCGCTCGTCGATCAGTGTGGAGAGGAGGAGTTAGCACTAGCACAATTGGCGCCGATAACGCCAAGTTTTATAACGTATAGTTTGTGTTGGAGCTCGGCGGCTTTTTGTGCAAACGGTGATGGCCTCAGTGCAGTTGAGTGCGCGCTAGTCACCTTTGACGCGCCATGGACACATTCTCAACTTGAAATCGACTGACAATCGAGCCGCCGTTTGAGGGTTGGACATGAGCACGAAGACGATTGGCAAGCAGAGGCCCTCGGGAGCTGAATACGCGTCGTTGCAAACGCAATTCTCCAGATACGATCGCACGACGTTTTCTGGATTTGTTTACGACCGCGCCGATCTCGGCCGGCGCTACACCGTCGAGCTGCTCGTCGACGGCGAGCCATACATGTCATCATTGTGTGACGAGTTTGTAACAGAGCTGGCCGATGCCGGAATCGGCGACGGGCGATTTGGCTTTACCTTCAACGTGCAGGATGAGGTCGGCGCGAACGCCGGCATCATCGAGGCGAGACTGGCAAATATCGGAAGTGCTGTCGGTGCTCCGATTCGCTGCGATGTCGCAGCACCGGACGCACAGTGGCACCGGATCGGCGAAATCAAATGGGCCGGAGGTCTGCGCTTCGAGGGCTGGCTTTCGCAGGACGTCGACGAAGACATCGAAATCCTGATCGCGCAGCGGCCGGTGATGACCGTGAAGCCGACCGGGTGGACCAACGTTGCGCGGGGCGGCGAGTTCGGCGTCGGCCGCCGGATCGATTTTCATCTGCCCGAGCATTTTGCCGATGGACGCGTGCGCGGGCTGTCCGCACGGACGGCTACCGGACGGAGCGTGATCTCGGAGCCGATCGCATTCGTCGCTTTCGAGCGCGGCCTGGAGCAGACCATCGCGGAGCTCGGACGCTGGGATAGCGAGCGATTGCGCGGACAATTGTTCGATCAGCTGTTGCCGGCTTCGGTGCCATTTCACACTTATCGCAGCTGGAAAGAGCGTTTCGCGCCGCCAGTCGAGTCTGACGTTCGATCCGAGGCCGCCGTCGTCCTGATCGGCGACGCCAGGGTGGACGAAAGCATCGAGAGCCTCGAAGCCCAGCGGCATGCGGCCTGGTCGGCGGTGTGCCTGCCGGCGCGCGGGTTCAGCCGGTTCGATCCGGCAGCTGCGCGCGAGTTTATCGACGGCGATGCCGCCGACAGCGCATTCTTCGTGTTCTGCCTGAGCGGGACGATCCTCGCGGAAGATGCCTTGCAGCGCTTCGCCGACGTGTTCGCTTCCGAACCCGGCTGTGATCTCGTCTATGGCGACGTCGAGGTCGCCGCGGGTGCCGGCGCCGTCTGGCCGCTGGCGTTTTCGGCATTCGATCTCGAACGTGCGCTCGAGCAGGGCTATGGCGCGTATTGCTTTGCAGTGCGCCGCGAGCGCGCTGTGGAGGCGCTGCGATCGGCGGCGTCGCTCTACGACATCTTCCTGTCCTGCGCGGAGCGGGAGCGAACCTATCACCTGCCGGGATCGGTTGCGGCGCTGCCGGGAATTGATGCGTCGGTCGCAACCACCGAGCTTGTCGCCGCAAGCGAGGCATATTTCGCGAGGGCCGGCGTCGAGGCGCATGTCGAGCCGCGGACAGCGGGTCTTCTTCCTGCCGTGCGGGTCAAGCGCGCCGTCGATTGGAACGAGCGCACCACCATCATCATCCCGACCAGGAATCGCGCCGAGCTTCTCAAGCGATGCATCGAGACGGTCTTGCCGGCCGCACATGAGACCAACGCCAGGATTCTTGTCGTCGACAACAGCTCGAGCGAGCCTGACGCGCTGGATTATCTGGAGGGCCTGTCCGACGACGAAATCGACGTGATTTCGGTCGAGGGGCCGTTCAACTTCGCAGCCATCAACAACGCTGCCGTCGATTGCGTCGATACGGATAACATCTGCTTTCTCAACAACGACATCGAGGCGCTCGATGACGGCTGGCTGGCGGAGATGCTGTGGCGGCTCGCCGCTCCCGATGTCGGAGCCGTCGGCGCCAAGCTGCTCTGGCCGAGCAGCGTCGTGCAGCATGGCGGGGTGTTGCTTGGCGCCAATTTCTCGGCTGCGCACGCCTTCAACGATCGGATGGACGGTGATCCCGGCTACGGCGATCTGCTCCAGGTCGCGCACGAATGCTCGGCGCTGACGGCGGCGTGCCTGCTGATGCGCAAGCGCGATTTCCTGGCCGTCGGCGGCATGGATGAGGTCCGCTTCCCGATCAGCTTCAACGATATCGATCTCTGCCTGAAGCTGCGCCAGCTCGGAAAGCGGATCGTGTTCACGCCGGACGCAAAGCTCGTGCATCTGGAATCGGCAAGCCGGGGCCGCGATTCCGCGCCGGATCGCAGGGCACGCTTCGGGCACGAACTGGCGATGTTGCGCGCGAAGTGGGGCGAGGTGCTGCTGGACGATCCCTATTACAGCCCGCTGCTGGGGCTGGATTCGACGCCGTTCTCGTCGCTCGCATGGCCGCCGCGGTCATGGAAGCCGCGCGCCAACCTCCCGCCTCAGCCGACTGCGCCGCCGATCGGGATGTAGCAGCACGTCCTCGGCCACCCAGTCGAGGACGGCGGCAATCGCGTCGTCGGCATCAAGTCCTGGCTGCAGCTTCAGGTCGGTGTTTCGGCTGCGTCCCGGTGGTGCCGGACTCCATTCGATCGCGGCAGTGGGCAATCCGGTGGCTAGCAGCGCGTCCACCAACGGATGTCCGAACGCCGGTTCGCCGATGTCGAGAACCAGTTTCGTGATGCCGTGACCTTCGATCAGCGTCGTGACGTCGTCGACGCCGATTGCGCCGGCGACCGTGACGTTCGAGCGCTGCATCAGCTTGAGATCGTCAAGGGTGGTACCCAGCACGATGATCGCGGCGTCTTCGTCGGCTTCGGCCATTTGATCGCTTAACGCTCTAACGAAACGAAATTCCGCTGCGCTGGCGTGCAGAGCGAGCAGACCGAGACGCGCCGCGCCGCTCGCGGCGTGCGGCGGCACCGG
>NZ_LGHK01000349.1 GCF_001908235.1 Bradyrhizobium sp. NAS96.2 | reverse complement strand
AGCGGTGGGCGCCGGCTTGGCCGGGGCCGGCACCAGCGGCACGTCCTCGCCGCCGAGCGAGCCATAGACGAACGGCTCCTGGCGGTTGTTGGTCGTCTTCAGCACGTCGTCGCGGACATAGCCGAAGGCGCGGCGGACATCGAGACCGGGGGTCGGCAGAAACTTCGACAGCGCGATCGTGAACGGGCTGTTCTTGCCGTCGCCATCGGCCGCGGTAGAGCCGGCCTTCGCCGAATAGGCGATCAGCACATTCGGACTGGTCGGTTCGACTTTGGCCAAGCCCTGCCCGATCGCCCGGGTCGCCAGCGTCCGCTTCATGGTCTTGGCGAACGGGTTGTCGCGGCAGGCATCGAGGATCACCAGCCGCAGCTTCCGCGCCGGCTCGATCGCGACCAGGATGCGATCGAGCGAAAGCGCCTCGTCATAGACGTCGGTGTCGCGCTCCAGCCTGGCATCGACCGGGATCAGGTAATTGGCGCCGTCCACCTCGATGCCGTGGCCGGCGTAATAGACCAGCGCGATGTCGGCATCGCGGGCGAGGTCGGCGAATTCGCGCAGCGCGCGCCGGGTCTCGACGGCCGGCAGGTCCTTGCGGAAGTCGACCGTGTCGAAGCCGGCATTCTTCAGCGTCGCGGCCATCACCGAGGCATCGTTGACCGGGTTGGCCAGCGGCGCGGTGTTCCGATAGGCCGAATTGCCAAGCACCAGCGCCACGCGCTTCTCGGCGAAGGCCGGCTGGCAGACGATCAGCAGAAAGGCCGCGACGGCGAGCAGCAATCGATTCAAGTTCAAGAACCCAGACCCGTTCATGGCGACACTCTGGCCGTTTTGTAGCATGCAGGTCCGTCTAGCAGAATCAAGCGCGGCACTTTGTGAGGCGCCTCACGATCCGCGCCGGCGTGGACCATGCCATCCTGACTGTTAGTCGACGAAACCGACCGCCGGTTCGGATTTGGCCGGGCACGCGTTTTCGTGCACGATCCGGACAACGAGAACAGACGCACGGAGGACGCGATGCAGGGCACAAGCGCGGCGGTTCCATCTGCCAGGGCCGGCACGGTCGGCGCCATGGTCCGAAACCTCCTCGTCCTCGCGCTGCTGGCCGGCTGCGCCGCGGGCTGTGGCCTGGTCGACGCCGTGTTCGATGGCTTCAAGCACGCCAAGGCCGTGGAGAACGATCTGGTTGCGATGGTCGGGGTCAAACCGGCGGTCGGGTTCAACTGGCACAATGGCCGGCTCACGTCGGTGACCGTCACCTTCCCCCGCCTGCTGCAGGACAAGCCGTTGCAGGAACTTGCCGACGCCGCGCGCACCGCGGTCGGCAAGGAGTTCAAGCAGGGCGCCGACGACGTCGTGCTCGCCTTCTCGCTGGGGCCGTCCGAGACGTCAGCGGCACAAGCGGACCAGGCTCAGAACAAGAACTTGCCTTGAGCGGATTTATTCCCCGCCATTTATTCCCCGCCTTGCGTCACGTGCTCCTGATATTGCGGCAGGTCGTCCAGGATCGCGTACCATGGCGCCTTGGAGCCGACGAAGATATGCGCGGTCGGCCGGATCGAAGGCGCATCGCGCAGCGTCCCCAGCGTGACATGGACATAAGCGCCGTCACGGACCTGCGAATAGAGCAGCGACCCGCAGCGGCCGCAATGCGCGTCGTGGGTGATCTCATCGCCGTAGATCAGGAGACCGCCGGCACCGCTGGTCACGGTAAACTTTTCGCGCAAGATCCCCGCGAACGGCTTGAACGCCGATCCCGTGGTGCGCCGGCAGTTCGAGCAGTGACAATTCAGCGCATAGGCAAACGCGTCGGCCACCTCGTAGCGCACGTCGCGGCAGAAGCATTCGCCGGTCAGGGTAGTTTCATTCGAATTTGCAGATGCGGTCACAACTTGCTCCTCACGCAGAATTTTGCCGCCGGCCATGGCGCGATGCGGCGGTTCGCGGCTAAGTTCTAGGGCCCTTTCCGTTCCGATTGAATCGGGATGGGGGCTCTCGATTCTCCTTGACGCGTTTCCTCGCGCGAACCGGTACCCACCTTGCTCGAAAACGCTCCAGTAGACCAAAACCCTGCCGGGAGGACTAACCAATGAGCCAAGATCGATCCAGCGTCGAAAAGGTCGTGCAAACCTATTTCGACGGCCTCTATGAGAGCAATGCCGACAAGCTCGCCGAAGCCTTTCATCCGAGCGCCGACCTGCGCTGGGTGGAGAAGGGCGAGCTGAAGGTCCTGACCGTGCCGGATTGGCTCGCTTTGGTGCGCAAGCGCACGTCGGCGAAGGCCGAAGGCAAGCCGCGCGAGGACTTCATCGTCACCATCGACCGCTCCGACGACAACACCGCCTTCATCAAGGTGCGTTGCCAGCTGCCGCCGCGCTATTTCACCGACTACCTTGTCGCCATGAAGCTCGCCGACGGCTGGCAGATCGTCTCGAAGTCCTACCGCTACGACCTCAGGGACTGACCGCCGGTCCACCCCGCCTCCACGACGGCTTTGTGACATGCCCCAGCGGTCCGGCTCAGGCCGGACCGCATTGACTGGCGCTGGTTTCCGGGCGAATTGAGCCCGTTATGGAAGCCAAATTTCAGATCTTTCTCACTTTGCTCGGCGTGCTGGCGGGAACCGCCCTGGTTGCGCGGCGGACCGATATCGCGCCGGCGATCCTGCTGCTGCTGGTCGGCGTGGTGCTGGCCTTCGTGCCGGGCATGCCGTCGCTGGAACTGCCGCCCGAACTCGTGCTGCTGGTGGTGCTGCCGCCACTGATCTATTCGGCGAGCGTCGCGATGAGCTGGCGCGAGTTCAAGGCCAATCTGCGGCCGATCATCCTGCTGTCGGTCGGCTGCGTGATCTTCACCGCGTTCCTGGTCGCGCGCGCGACCCACTATCTGATCGGCCTGCCCTGGAGCGTCGGCTTCCTGCTCGGCGCGATCGTCGCGCCGCCGGACGTGGTCGCGCCGCTCGCGATCGCCCGCAAGCTCGGCATGCCCAGGCGCATCCTGGTGATCCTCGAGGGCGAAGGGCTCGCCAACGACGCGACCGCGCTGATCCTCTACCGCTTCGCGCTCGCCGCCATCACGACCGGGCTGTTCTCGCTGCCGAAGGCGACCGGCACGTTCTTCGTCATCGTTGCCAGCGAGATCGCGTTCGGCACTGCGGTCGGCTGGCTCAGCCTGCGTGCCCGCCGCAGAGCCCGGGATCCGCAGGTCGAGATCACGCTGTCGCTTATCACGCCCTATCTCGCCTACTGGATCCCCGAGCATTTCGGCGGCAGCGGCGTGATCGCGACCGTCGCCTGCGGGCTCTATATGAGCTGGAACGGGCCGCTGCTGATATCAGCCGCGACGCGCCTGCAGGGCATCTTCTTCTGGGACTTGATCATCTATCTGATCGAGGGCCTGCTGTTCCTGATGACCGGCTTCCAGATGCGCTCGCTCTACGAGAAGTCGAAGTCGTTTCCGCTGCACGACATCCTGACCGCCACCGTGCTGGTCGCGGTCATCGTAATCGTTGCGCGGTTCCTCTGGGTGTTTCCCGGCACCTATCTGCCGCGCTGGCTCAGCAGGCAGCTGCGCGACCGCGATCCGCTGCCGTCGTGGCGGGCGGTGTTCGTGGTGGCCTTCACCGGCGTGCGCGGCGCGGTCTCGCTGGCCGCGGCGCTG
>NZ_LGHK01000348.1 GCF_001908235.1 Bradyrhizobium sp. NAS96.2 | reverse complement strand
GCGGCCGGGGTCGCGTCGGCGCCGCATTGCGCCTTGCGGAAATCATTCCACTTCTGGCCGTTGAGGGTGCCGGCCGTCTTGGCCGCCTGGTACTTGGCGCTGCATTCCTGCGCGGTCAGGGCCTGCGCCGGCGCGCTCGCCGCAAAGGCTGCAAAGCCCGACACCGCAATCACACACAACAATCTGGTCTGAATGGTCATCCCTGGTCTCCCGTCATCCCTGGTTTCCCGTTGGTTTCCCTTGGGGGGCATTGGCGTAAGACCATTATCCTAGCGCAACCCCGACTTGCGACAACGTGCGAGCGCGCCTGCGCATTAAAATATTGTGGCGGCAGGACCACCGCATGTTCATCCACGGTTCATCATCGCCGCGCAACGTTTCGGCCTCCGTTCCTCAGAGGTGCCCCATGATGAAGATTTCCTCGCTTGCGACCGTGACCGCCCT
This sequence comes from Bradyrhizobium sp. NAS96.2, assembly GCF_001908235.1. Lineage (GTDB taxonomy): Bacteria > Pseudomonadota > Alphaproteobacteria > Rhizobiales > Xanthobacteraceae > Bradyrhizobium. The sequence continues at coordinate 2,033 of NZ_LGHK01000348.1, read as the reverse complement.
TGCCTCCGCGCTGCTGATCGGCGGTGCCTTCGCGCAAACCGCCGCGCCCGCCGCCAAGGACGCCGCTCCCAAGGCCGACGCGAAGATGGCCAAGGAAGCCAAGCCACGCACCGCCGAGTCGCTGGAATGCTCGAAGGAGGCCGACGCCAAGGGCCTGCACGGCAAGGAGCGCAAGAAATTCCGCTCCGAGTGCAAGAAGAACGCGTCGGGCGGCGGCGCCGCTGCGCCCGCGGGCACGAAGTAACACACGCACCGTGGCCACCCTCCCCTCGAGGGGGAGGGTCGGCACACGTTGAGCGCAGCGAAACGTGTGTCGGGGTGGGGTGATCTCTCAACACGGGCAGCTCCCGATAGGAGAGACCGTCACCCCGCCCCGCCGCTCATTTCATTCGCGTCGACCCTCCCCCTCCAGGGCCCCGCAAGGGGAGGGTGAAGGAGGATTCCCCGAGAATTCGGGCGCAATGCTGCAATCGCGAGATGCATTTGTCGCGTCCGCGCGAATTTGCCATAAGGCGGCGTGACCCTGATCCGCGCTTCGATGGCAACGGCCATTCCCGACCGCAGCAAAGTTCTGAACGGGCTCGAGACCCTCGTCATCGGCGCCGCTGGCGGCGTGCTGTTTTTATGGGCGGGATTGCCGGGCGGCCTGATCTCGGGAGCGATGTGCGCGGTCGGGATCGCAGCATTGGCTGGCCGGCCGCTCGCGGTGCCGCCGGTGCTGACGCAATCGGTGCTGCTGCTGCTCGGCATCTCGCTCGGCTCGCTGATGTCGCAGCAATTGCTGCAGCATATGAGCTCCTATCCGCTGACGATTGCCCTGCTGGCACTGGCGACGTTCTGCTCGACCTTCGGCTCGAGCCTCTATCTGCAGCGCGTCCACGGCTGGGACCAGACCTCGGCCTTCCTCGCCGGCAGCCCGGGCGCGCTCTCGCAGATCACGATCCTCGCCGCGGAGAAGGGTGCCGACGTCGCGGCGATCGCCGTGGTGCAGACCATGCGGGTCATCATCCTGACCGCGGCGCTGCCGCTGGTGCTTGCGCTGACCGGGGTGACGCATGCCGCACCGCCGCCATTGCCGACGAGCGTTGCCTCGCCGTTCGGCCTCTTCGCGCTGGTCGCCGGGTCGATCGGCGTCTCGCTGCTGCTGCGCTGGATCAAATTTCCCGCCAGCTGGATGTTCGGCGCGATGCTCGCCTCCAGCCTGCTGCATGGCTCGGACCTGGTCGATGGCGGCCTGCCGCCCTGGCTGCGCAACGTCGCGCTGGTCGGCATCGGCGCGCTGATCGGCACCCGCTTTGCGCGGATGAAGACCTCGACCCTGCTCAGCCACGTCAATGCCGGGCTCGGCTCGTTCGCGATCGCGATCCTGATCTCGGCGGTGTTCGTCGCGGTGATCGGCTTCACCACCCATGTGCGGCTCGCCGACGTCGTGGTCGCCTTCGCGCCCGGCGCGATGGACGCAATGCTGGCGCTGGCCCTGACGCTGCACATCGACCCGATCTTCGTCGGCGCGCATCACCTGTCGCGGTTCTTGTTCGTGACCATCTCGACGCCGGGCATCATCCATCTGTTCGGACGGCCGCAGGACGACGTCGACGATTAGATGCTGTTGGTCCCGTCATCCTGAGGAGCGCGGAACGCGCGTCTAGAAGGATGCACGGCCCGGCCGGTGGCCGTGCATCCTTCGAGACGGCCGCTGACGCGGCCTCCTCAGCATGACGGAAAACGGGAAAAGCGGCTCGACCTCAAGCCTTCGCGGCCCGCATCACGCCCCGGCCGGCGATCGCGGCCATCAGCAGCGAAATCAGCACGTTGTAGCCGGCCAGCGAGACGCCGAGGAAGCGCCACTGCACCTCGTCGCAGCGGACCACCTTGACCTTGTCGAGCTGATCCAGCAGCGAGCCGGCCTTGCCGAAATCCACCATCGGGCCGGTGCAATCGGTCGGCCCCTGCCAGAACCCCCATTCGACGCCGGCGTGATAGGCGCCGAGCCCCGCATTGGCGAGCGCGGCGAGGCCGAGGATCGCAAGACC
>NZ_LGHK01000347.1 GCF_001908235.1 Bradyrhizobium sp. NAS96.2 | reverse complement strand
AATCCTGATGGCTATAGCTTGGCACAAAATGCATACTGTGGCGATTACCCCAGAAGTAGTATCGTAGAGGTTGCAGCGCGGTGAGGCGCGCGAACCGCTTCTGCGTCATCCGCAGCGTGAGGTTCCCAGCTTCAACACAGTCTTGGTAGCGATTTTGTTGCCATTCATCACGGAGACGCTCACGCGCTTGGCCGGCAAATCTCAAAAGTACGCCGCCGGGCCCGAAATGGTTTGTCCCGACGGCGCCCTGTTCTTCCAGCCTCTGGGCCCTGAAATTCCCAGCAACGACAATCTAGCAACGCTTGTACCGAGCGGCTGTTACTTGCTTCACACAGTTGGAAGAAGAGCTGGCGCCAGGGCCGGCACGCCAGCTCCTCCCGAAACGGTCCGCGATATGTCCCCAGCGGTCCCGTCCCACAAAGAAGCCTGCGCCGATTTGGTTCCCGATTTGCTAACGCATCCGCCGAAGTAGCCCATAAGGTCCAATTTGTGTGTCGGAGGACAGAGGAACGAGAGAGGGCGTCAAGAGTCGTTGGACGGGCTCTCGGCAAAATCAGACCCCCCAAGCCCTTGCCGAGAGTTGGAATGCGGCCTCGGCGCGCGCGGCGCGTCGGGGTCGTTTCTTTTCGGTGATTGGGGAACTAGCGGCATTATCCAACTAGCGGCTCACAGCGTGGCCCGTTTGGCCTTGCGCGGTAAAGCGCTATCGACCTAGGTTGCAGTCATTAGCTCTAAGGAGATTGGTCTAGTGGCTACAGGTACTGTGAAGTGGTTCAACCCGACCAAGGGTTATGGGTTCATCCAGCCCGACAACGGCGGCAAGGATGTTTTCGTGCACATCTCGGCCGTCGAGAAAGCGGGACTGAGCAGCCTCAATGAGGGTGCTAAGGTGAGCTACGAAGAAACGAACAACCGGGGCAAGACGTCCGCGGAAAACCTCAGAGTAGGCTGAGGTTCGCCTCTGGGAACAAGTGGCAACGCCAGGAGTCGTCATTTGGCTCCTGCGTTAGGTTGCCCCCCGACCGGGAGCTTAGTGGCGACCCTGGCGCCCCCAGCGCTGGGGTCGCTTTTCGTTTGTCAGGACATCTAGCCTATAGACAACCCGGCTTCAGCCGCATTGACCGCAACAAACTAACCAGTCCGTTTCCGTTGCAGTTGACAGTACGGATCGGCTTTTCGTCGTGAACCGCTTGAGATTGTGTACGCCTTCATGATTTCAATTTAGTCGGTCCAAGTGCGGT
>NZ_LGHK01000346.1 GCF_001908235.1 Bradyrhizobium sp. NAS96.2 | reverse complement strand
GCCCGGCGCGGCCGGCCGGCTGACGCGGCTCGGCGATATCCTGGGCGCGGACTTTCGCGCCAGTGCGATCGAGGTGCGCGCCGAACGCGAGGGCGTCGTGGTCGAGGGCTTTGCCGCCGCGCCGTCGCTGACCCGCGCGAACGCGCTCGGGCAATATCTGTTCGTCAACGGCCGCCCGGTGCGCGACAAGCTGATCCTCGGCGCGGTGCGCGCGGCCTATTCCGACTATCTGCCGCGCGACCGCCATCCGGTGGTGGCGCTGTTCGTGACCTGCGATCCGCAAGAGGTCGACGCCAACGTGCATCCGGCCAAGACCGAGGTGCGCTTCCGCAATGCCGGCCTGGTGCGCGCGCTGATCGTGCATGCGCTCAAGGACGGTCTCGCACGCGAAGGCCGGCGCACCGCGGCCAACACCGCCGACGGCGCGACCTTGCAGGCGTTCCGCCCGGCCTTCACGCCACCGCGTCCGGGCAATTGGGACTGGCGCAGCTCGCCGTCCTATCCAACTGGTCCGATGCGCGGCTTCGAGAGCGCTGCGGCGACGGCCTTCGCCGAACCCGGACAGGCCGCCTTCGACGTCGGCACGCCGACCGCCGACGTGCGCTTCGAGGCCGCGCCCGCGCCCGACCTGCTCGACAGGCCGCTAGGGGCGGCGCGCACCCAGATCCACGAGACCTATATCGTCTCGCAGACTCGCGACGGCCTCATCGTGGTCGATCAGCACGCGGCGCATGAGCGCATCGTCTATGAGAGGCTGAAGGCCTCGCTGGCGAAGAACGGCGTGCAGCGGCAGATCCTGCTGATCCCCGAGATCGTCGAGCTCGATGAGGCGACCGTCGAGAAGCTGCTCGACCGCGCCGAGGAGCTGGCCTCGTTCGGGCTCGCGATCGAATCCTTCGGTCCTGGCGCAGTCGCCGTGCGCGAGACGCCGTCGCTGCTCGGCAAGACCAATGCCGCGGGTCTGTTGCGTGACCTCGCCGAGCACATGGCCGAGTGGGACGAGGCGCTGCCGCTGGAGCGCCGGCTGATGCATGTCGCCGCCACCATGGCCTGCCACGGCTCTGTGCGCGCCGGGCGACGCCTCAAGCCGGAAGAGATGAACGCGCTGCTGCGCGAGATGGAAGACACGCCGAACTCTGGCCAGTGCAACCACGGCCGGCCGACCTATGTCGAATTGAAGCTGAGCGATATCGAGAAGCTGTTCGGGCGGAGATAGCCGTACATTCCGTCGTCCCGGGCAAGTCAACGGGTCGGCGCGAAGCGCCGCCCGATGACAGACTCCGCGCGACCCGGGATCCACAACCACACGGCGTTGTTGTTGCGCGACGCTGTGGCCCCAGCGAACTCCATCACACAGTTCGGTGGTTATGGGTCCCTGCTTTCGCAGGGACGACAGGTCGGCCGTAGGATGGGTGGAGCGCAGCGATACCCATCGCCTTTGCGGCACCATGATGGGTTTCGCTTCCGCCTTCGCTCTTCGAGCTACGGCGGACAAGTCGCTGCCATCCTACGAATCCCGCTACCTAGCGAACACCTCCAGCGCGGTGCGCAGCTGTGCGATCCATTCGTCGCCGTGTTCGAACCCGCCTGTCGCGATCCGCTCGCAGACTTGATCGAGGCCTTCATCGCGGGATGACGTCTGATCCCCGGCCAATTGTCGCGCGATCGCGATATAGCCGTCCGTCAGCAGCACCAGGCCGGGTGCGCTCGCGGCGAGATAGTTCTGACGCGCACCGCGAAAGATGTCGATCGCCTCGTCATAGCGGCCAAGTGCCAGATCGAAGGCCCCCACCAGCCAGGCGCCCGTTCCGAGCCGCGCCGGCCCAAGCTCCAGCTCCTGCACAAGATCCAGCGAGTGCTCCGCAAGGTCGCGCGCCGCCAGCAGATGAGCTTGGTCGATCGGCTTGTCCGAAACGCCCCAGCCCGGCCAGCAATCGGCTGCGGCGTTGAACGTCATCCGCTGAATCATCTTGAGCGCTTCGTGCGCGTCGGCATCGAGCGCGCCGCGACGGCGCCCGACCTGGTCGGCGGCGTCGCGCGCCGCCGCAAGCAGCGCTGTGTCATCGCCCGCGCCGCGCAACGCCTTGACGCGCGTCTCCAGCTGACCTGCGAGCCCGGCGAGAGTATCGGCCATGGTTCACGCTCCGAAAGCGACGATTAGCTCGTAGGATCCTACACTTTTTCGCGAAGGAAGACGAATTCCGTGTCGTCATAGGCCCGCCGCTCAAGCTCCTCGAAGCCCTCGGGCGCCGCGAATGCCGCGGCCTTGGCCTCCTCCACCACGAGCAGCGCACCCGGGGTCAGCCAGCCGCCATTGCGCAGCGAGGCAAGCGCCTTGTCGGCGAGGCCCTTGCCATAGGGCGGATCGAGAAACACCAGCGAGAACGGCTCGACCGGGTGCGCCGGTCCGAGGTCGGTGGCATCGCGGCGATAGACCTTGGTCGTCCCGCCGAGGCCAAGCGACTCGACATTGTTGCGCAGCAGCGCCCGCGCCTCGGCGCCATTGTCGACGAACAGCGTGAACCTGGCGCCGCGGGAGGCCGCCTCGATGCCGAGCGCGCCGGTGCCGGCAAACAGATCGAGCACGCGCGCATCCTCGATCGGGTTGTCGTAGGCGTGGACCAGGATATTGAACACGGACTCGCGCAACCGGTCCGCGGTCGGCCGGATCTCGCGGCCCGAGGGCGACGCGAGATTGCGGCCCTTCAGCCTGCCCCCGACGACACGCATCGACGTTTACTCGTCCTGCGGCTTGAGATCGCGCTTGCCGTGATAGCCGCGCTTGGGGCGGCGCGGCGGGCCGTAGCCGTTGGCCTCGTCCTCGTTGCGGGCGCGCGCCTCCTCGCTGCCGGTGCGCTGCACCAGCACGCGGCGGCCCTTGCGGTCATTGATGGTCTCGCGCTTGGCTTTCGGCTTCTTCGCGGGCGCATCGTCGCCGACGTCGCGCTGCTCCGGCCGCGTGAAGTCGGCACCGGCGATCTTGGCGATCTTCTCGCCGAGCTGCTCGCGCAGCACCCGCGTCTTGACCTCCTCGACCTTGCCCTCCTCGAGCTCGGCGAGCTGGAACGGGCCGTAGGAGATCCGGATCAGCCGGTTCACCTCGAGCCCGAGATGCGCCATCACGTTGCGCACCTCGCGGTTCTTGCCCTCGCGGATCGCGAACACCACCCAGACGTTGGAGCTCTGGTCGCGCTCCAGCGTCGCATCGATCGGCCCGTATTTGACGCCGTCGACCTCGACGCCGTCCTTGAGCTGGTCGAGCTGCGCCTGCGTCACCTCACCATGCGCGCGCACGCGATAGCGGCGCAGCCATCCGGTGTCGGGATGCTCCAGCGTCCGCGCCAGCCCGCCGTCATTGGTCAGCAGCAGCAGGCCCTCGGTATTGAAATCGAGCCGGCCGATCGAGATCAGCCGCGGCAGGCCCTCGGGCAGATTGTCGAACACGGTCGGCCGTCCCTCGGGGTCGGCATGCGTCGTCATCAGTCCGCGCGGCTTGTGATACATGAACAGCCGGGTCCGCTCGCGCGGCGGCAACGGCTTGCCGTCGACTGCCACGACATCATTGTCGGTGATATCGAGCGCCGGCGAGTTGATCACCCGTCCGTTGACCGTGACGCGCCCCTGCGTGACGATCTCCTCGGCATCGCGGCGCGAGGCGAGGCCGGCGCGCGCCAGCACCTTGGCGATACGCTCGCCGGACTTCTTCGGCTTCGGCTCGGGACGCTCGCGGCGGTCATCATAGGAGCGTTCGCGATAGGCACCGCGGCCGCCGAACGCCGGGCGCTTCGCAAAGATCTGGCTTTCATCTTCATTGTCGCGGCGCGGACGATCGCCGAAACGGCCTTCGCTGCGCGGATGCTCTTGCCAATCCCTGCGCCCTTCCGGCCGCTCGCGGCGGCGGTCGCCGCCTTCGTCATCATGCCCCTTCCAGCGCGGCCGGCTGAATTTCGGACGGTCGCCCTGCTCGCGGTCATCGCGCGATCGCGAAAACCGCGGCCGCTCGTCGCCGCCGCGATCATCGCGCGGCCTGTCGAACTTGCGCGGGCCGTCACGGAACGGGCGCGAACTACGCTCGGGACGATCGGAGCCGCCCTCGCGCTTCTGCCACGGCTTGGATTCGCCGCGCGGCGGACGATCACCGAAATCCTTGCGCGGGCCACGATCACGATCTCCCCCGCGATCGCGATCGCCGCCGCGCGAGAACTTCCGCTCGCCGCCGAATTTCCGCTCGGGTCGATCGCCGTCGCGCGACGGACGATCGCCATAGGATCGCTCACCGCGCGGCGTGTACGGCCGCTTCTCGCCATCGCGATCCCGCGATGCGTAGGGTTTTCTGTCGCCGAATTTGCGGTCGGAAGATCGTCCCGCCGGGCGGGCGTCGTCGCGATCGCGGCGCGGCCCACGGTCGTCGCGGTTGTAGTTCGGGCGATCACCGCGCGGCTTGAACGAACGCTTGTCACCATCGCCGTCACGGTCAAACCGTGGCCGGTCGCCACGCGGTTTGAAGGAGCGCTTGTCGCCATCGCCGCCACGCGAGGGCCGGTCACCACGGGGCCGATCGTCCCGGTTGAAGCGCGGCCGGTCGCTGAAATCGCGGCGCGGTGCGTCGCCGTCTTCGCGGCGGCGGTAGGGACGCTTCTCGCCATCGCCCTTACCGGCAAAGTCCTTGCCGCCGAAGCCGCGCTTGGCGAATTTCTTGTCCGGTCCACGGGCGGCTCCGGAGCGGCCTTTGCCTCCGGCGCGGCCCTTGTCACCGCCGGCGCGGCCTTGGCCACCGCCGGGCCGATCACGCCGGCCGCGGGAATCGTTGTGTTTGTCGCTATCGCGGGGCATGAATGTTCTCGCCTGGGCGTTCAATTGGGGTGCAAGGGCCAACCGGTCGTACGCGCCCCATTGGCAGCGCGCTTGACGCAAAACCGGCATCCACTTTTGCTGAAGGCGAAGCTACTAGCAGGTTTCTTCGGATGATACGAGGCATGTCGGCCCCTTCTTTCATGGATTTGGCGCTGAAAACGGCCGAAAATGCCGGAAAGTCGGGCGAAGTTCCGATCGGATGCGTCATTGTGCGGGGCTATGAGGTGATTGCCACCGCCGGCAACCGGACGCTGACCGACCGCGACCCCACTGCGCACGCCGAAATCCTGGCGATCCGGCAGGCTGCAGAGGCCATCGGCACCGAACGGCTGGTCGATTGCGACCTCTACGTCACCCTCGAGCCCTGCACCATGTGCGCGGGCGCGATCTCCTTTGCTCGCATCCGCCGGCTGTACTACGGCGCCGCCGACCCCAAGGGCGGCGCGGTCGAGTCCGGCGTCCGCTTCTTCGCGCAGCCGACATGCCACCACGTGCCGGAGGTCTATGGCGCAGTCGGCGAGAGCGAGGCTGCCCGCCTCTTGCGCGAGTTCTTCAGGGAGCGGCGGTGACGAACCTGTAGCCCGGATGGAGCGAAGCGCAATCCGGGGAGATTTCTCCGCGGAGACATTCCCGGATTTCGCTTCGCTCCATCCGGGCTACGAAGCTCTCAGCGAGCAGCAAGTCAAACCCGTCATCCCCGCGCAAAGGCTTCGCCTTTGCGCG
>NZ_LGHK01000345.1 GCF_001908235.1 Bradyrhizobium sp. NAS96.2 | reverse complement strand
GCTTCGCGCGAGGCACCCTCGGCGGCGGACGCCGAGCGCAGTTCTTCCTCAGCCGTCTCCAGCGCCTGACGCTTGGCGGCGGCATCGATGCGAGCCTGTTCCAGCTCGTGCTCGATATCGACCAGGCGGGCGCGTTCGGCGAGGCGGCGGGCGGCGCCGGTCGGGGCATGCGCGTCGGCGACAAAGCCGTCCCAGCGCCAGACGTCGCCTTCGAGCGACACCAGCCGCTGGCCGGTCTTCAGTTGCGACACCAGCGCGGCGCCGCGCTCCTTCGCCACCACGCCGATCTGGGCCAGACGGCGCGCCAGTTCCGGCGGCGCCTGGACGTGATCGGCCAGCCGCTCGACACCGTCAGGCAGCGACGGATCGCCCGCGGCTTCACCGACATTGGTCCAGCGCATCGGCGCCGAGGAATCGACGGGCGCATCGAGGTCGTCGCCGAGCACGGCGCCGATCGCCTTTTCATAGCCCTTGGCGACCGTGATGCCGTCGATGATCGGCGGCCACAGATTCTTGGTCTCGCTGGTGACGAGCTTGGAGATGGTGCGGGCTTCGGTCTCGAGCCGCTGTACGCGCTTCTCGGCCTCAACGAGCGGATTGCGGGAGGCTTCCAGCGTCTGCCGCGCGGCAGCGTGATGCGCCTCGCTCTCCTGCACGGCCGCCTCGGATTCGGCGAGCGTCTGCTGCGCCATCTCCATGGCGGCGGCGAGCGCGTCGATGTCGCCGAGATTGCCGGTCTCCTGCGCGAGCTTGGTTTCCTCGGCCTGGACGTTGGCGATCTCCTGATCGAGTCGCGCCAGCCGGTCGCGATGGGTGCGCACGCCGGCCTCGAGCTGGTTGCGCTTGGCGGTGAGGTCGGCAAGTTGCGTGGTCAGCTCGGAGAACTGCCGCTCGGTCGCGGCCAGGATCTCTTCGGCCTCCGAGACGCGCTCGTCGACGCCGGAGCGCTTCTCGACGCGCGACTTGATCTCTTCCTTCAGCTCGGCGTCTTCGGTGTCGAGTCGTTGCAGCGCGATGTCGGCATCGGAGGTCTGCTGCTGCTCGCGCGCGATGTCCTGGGCGAACTGGGTGAGGCGGCGATCGAGCTCGCCGACGCGCTCCTTGGCGCGCTGCTCCTCGCGGTCGAGCATCTCGCGCGCGTTGGTCAGGCGCTGCAGGCCGGCGGCGGCG
>NZ_LGHK01000344.1 GCF_001908235.1 Bradyrhizobium sp. NAS96.2 | reverse complement strand
TCAGCGCGGGCAGGCCGGTGCGGCGGAGCAGCGCGCGCAGCGGCGGATTGCCGAGCGCGGTCCGGTAGAACTTTCCGAGATGGGGATCGCCGCCGCGATAGGCCTGCAATACGGGGTCGCAGACGTCGTAAAGCGATGGGCCGTCCTTTTTGACGGTCAGCGCCCGGCACACCCCCCCGGCGATCTCGTGAAGGCTCATGAATCCCTTTCTCAAGGAACCGGTTAACGCCGCCGCCCCGGCGGTGTTTCCCCCGGTCCTCCCCCAAACGCGCAAGCCTTTGGAAAGCTACATGAATCGGTACAAAACACAAATGTGACTGATGTCACGTAACGGGATTTTAACGGCGTCAATGGCCTGTGCCGGGCGGCAGCATGCGGCAAACCGGGTTGCCCCGGCCGTCCGTCCGGGTTAAGGGAGTGTTTGTTGCGGCGCCGCAAATTGAGATCAATCGACGGCACACACAGCTCAACCCCATTAAACCTGACGGCCACTGACGCGTTTACCCGGCGCGATTTCGTTCGAGCGTTATCGGGAAAAGGATTGGGATCAGGAACGCCATGAACCTTAGGCAGCTTCAACTTTCCCGTCGCACCATCGCCGTTTGTGTGGCGGTGGCCGGCACGGTGTCGCTGGCGATTGGCGCCCATGCCGCGCTCAACAAGCGGACACCGGATGTTGCCAAGGGTGGCGATAAGGCCGTTGCCACCGGGCTGACCGGCAGCATTCCGGCCGGCGCCTCCCGTCTCGCGCTGATCATCGGCAACGGCCACTACCCGGACGCCGCGGCGCCGCTGGCCCAGCCGATCAACGATGCCCGCACGCTGTCCTCAGCGCTGCGCCACGAGGGCTTCGACGTTGACGTGGTCGAGGACGCGACCAAGGACGACATGTTCCGTGCGGTCGAGCGCATGAAGGCCAAGATCCGCCCCGACACCGTCGTGATGCTGTTCTTCGGCGGCTACGGCGTGCAGGTGGGTCGTGAAAGCTACATGATCCCGGTCGACGCCACGATCTGGAAGGAAGCCGACGTCAAGCGCACCGGCGTCAGCGTCGAGTCCGTGCTCGATGCGATGAAGGAGCGCGGCGCCAAGGCCAAGCTCGTGGTGCTCGATGCCTCCAGGCGCAATCCCTATGAGCGCCGCTTCCGCGCCTTCTCGCACGGCCTCGCCCCGATCAGCCCGCCGGAAAACACCATCGTGCTGAGCTCGGCGACGCCGGGCAAGGTCGCCGACGATTCCAAGGGCACCAACAGCGTGCTGGTCTCGGAGCTGATCAACAACCTCAACGCCCAGGCCGGCGCCGAAAGCGCCTTCAACAAAACCCGCGTCGCGATCTCCCGCGCGAGCGAAGGCGAGCAGGTCCCGAGCGTGTCGTCCTCGCTGCTGGAAGACATCAAGCTCGGCGGCTGAGCCCCAGCTCTTTCCCAATGTCGTCCTGGCGAAGGCCAGGACCCATATGTGGACGGCCCCCGTGGCACAAGAGCTTTGTGGAACGGTTCGGATCGCTGTCATCCATATGTCCGGCCTGTTTGATGCGATCGTGCTTGATCGCTGGGCC
>NZ_LGHK01000343.1 GCF_001908235.1 Bradyrhizobium sp. NAS96.2 | reverse complement strand
GACGACGCTCAACCTCGGAACGGCGCGGTTCACCATTGATGTTTGGCTCGGAACGTCGCTGGCGAACAAGGTCTGCCAATTCATCAAGCCGGGAACGGCCCTGGTCGCGAGCTGGCCCAATCCGGAGCAGGTCGACGTCCGCATGACGCTCCGGGTTTATGACGTCTAGCCATGCCGACACACAATGATGCGCTGCTCGAGGCCTATGCCTCGTGTCCGCCGAGCGCGCGGATCTATTACACGCTTGAGCTCTGGCAGTCGTCATTCGACCAGCCGGCGCGCGTCGTCGCCAACGTCGGCGACGATATGGCCTTTGGGCTCGAGGCTGGCGCGCCGCGCAACGCCGGCGAGACCGTGACCTTTCTCGCGTGTCCTTTCGAGGCCGCCTATCCGGAGCAAAAGGAAGGCCAGCCGCCCTCGACGACGATCAAGATCGACAACGTCAACCGCGAGCTGGTGCCGAAGATTCGCGCGGCGCAGGGGACGCGGGAATATGTCCAGGTCCTGTATCGCGAATATCTCGGCAGCGACCTGACCGAGCCGGCCTATGGGCCGATCGAATTCGAGCTGCGCAGCGTCCAGATGGTCGGGCCATCGCTGACCGGAACGGTCATGGTCAAAAACCTGCAGAACAAGCGGTTTCCGCGCCTTACCAAAAATTACGACTACATCCAGTTTCCGAGCCTGCTGCCGTGACGTCTTTAGTGTTAGGTAGGGTTCGTATCGTCTTCGAGGCTATCAAATCCTCCTAGTTCAACGATCTTTTCGAGGTCGCGAAGCGTAACGACCTGTCGCCTGAAATCCAGAATGCCTTGGTTTCGAAATGCCTGGAGCACTCGGTTGACATGCACGACGCTGAGTCCCAGTGCATCGGCCAGCTTTGATTGGGTGATCGGAAAGTCAAACTGCTCGTTGACAACCAATCCCATCGCGTCGAGCCGGTGACGCAATTCCGCGATCAGGTAAGCCATGCGACCGGATGCCGATCGCGTGCCGAGGCTGACAATCCACTGTCGAAACAACGCAGCGTCTGTAAGCGTCTCGCGCCAAAGAGCCCTTTCAAGGGCGGGCCGCGTCTTGAGGGTATGTTCGAGCAAATCGTGATTTATATAACCGACCTTCGCCTTCGACAGGGTCGTCAGGTCATGATCCATCCGTTTGATTGCTAGACCTTGAAGATCAGGCATGTCGCCAGCAATATGAAATGACAGGATCTGACGCTTACCGTTTTCCGAGACCTTGGAGCGATAGGCGAAGCCGCTCAAGATCACGCAGCATTGCGTGCTGAGGTCCCCCTCGCGAACGATCGGCTCCTCCGCAGCTAGATTCTTGACAGGTGCTATGATGGCGCGCAGGGCACCGAGGTCTTCATCGGGTATCTCAGAGTGCGACCGCAACTTGCGGATCATCATCTCGATGGGCATTCAACTATTCCTCTGAACCGGCCGGGACGGTCCGGCTCGCCATGGAACGTAGCAATTAATGACCAGTGGGGGCACGCTAATTCCATCGGGGCGCTCGGCATTCCTCGCGCCGCTGATCGGCGAGCCGTGGGCCTGGCAGGCCCGCAACTGTTGGGATTTCGCCTGCCATGTGCAGCGCGAGCTGTTCGGCCGGAGGCTGCCACAAATCGCGGTGCCGGCCGATTTCAGCCGGCGCTGGGTGCTCGAGGAGTTTGCCGGCCATCCGGAGCGCGCGCGCTGGCGCCAGGTGCCGGACGGTCCTGGCGGCCTGGTGATGGCCGCTGACGGCGCGCTGGTCCTGATGGCCCATGCGCGGTTTCCCGCGCATATCGGCGTCTGGCTGCGCCAAGAGGCCCGGGTGATCCACTGCGATAGCCACGCGGGCGTTGCCTGCGAAACCGTCCTGGCGCTGCGCCAGGTGGGTTGGAAAAACCTCAT
>NZ_LGHK01000342.1 GCF_001908235.1 Bradyrhizobium sp. NAS96.2 | reverse complement strand
CGCACGTGCAGGCCCCGCCGCACGTCCAGGCCGCGCCGCACGTTCAGGCGCCGCCGCATGCCGCACCCGCAGGTCATCCTGCGGAGGAGAAGCGGCAGGAGCAACACTGAGGTAAGATCGCGCTCCGCCGGCTCGTTCCGGTGGAGCGCGCACTCTCCTTTGCCCGCGCGCGAGCGATCATCATTGGAGGTCGGTCATGGCACAGAGTCACGGTGGCGACGGACAGCTTGACGACGGCAAGCCGCGCCTGAGCGAGGACGATATGCAGCGGGCCCTGCTCGGTCCGAGGGGCGTGCCCGGCAAGGCGGACACCGCCAAGATGACGCCGCAGCAGGAAAAGAACATGCCGAAATATCTGGATCCCGGACACACCTCGTAGCGCCCGTGATCTGAGCACATGCTGCGTTGCCCGTTCGTGGGCGGTACGCCTGCGCACTTGCAAATCGCCTGCTTTTGCGCCCTCATGATTGCAGATGCACTCACGGTGTTGCGGAGCAGGTTGTGAAAAATCCGTACGAGGTCCTTGGCGTTGCCCCGACGGCGTCTGCGGCCGACATCCAGAAGGCCTATCGCAAGCTGGCAAAGAAGCTGCATCCGGATCTCAATCCGGGTGACAAGGCGGCCGAGGACAAGTTCAAGGAAGTCGCTGCCGCAAACGATCTGCTCAGCGATGCCGACAAACGCAAGCGCTTTGACGCCGGCGAGATCGACGCCAGCGGCGCCGAGCGGCCGCAGCATCGCTACTACCGGGATTTCGCTACCGCCGATGCGGGGCATCCTTATGCCGACAGCTCGGGCTATGCCGACTACATGGACCAGGACGACGCGTTCGCCGAGCTGCTGCGGCGCACCGAGCAGGCGCGCGCCAACCGTCGCGGCCGCGACCTGCATTACAGCCTCGTGATCGACTTCGCCGAATCGATCACCGGCGCGAGCAAGCGGCTGACGCTTCCCGACGGCGGCACGCTCGATGTGACGATCCCGGCGGGACTGATTGACGGACAGGTCATTCGTCTGCGCGGCAAGGGGATGCCCGGCAGCGGCAAGGGCGGTCCCGGCGATGCGCTGATCGAGGTGGACGTTCGCCCCGATCCGCGCTTCACCCGCGACGGCGACGACATCTCGCTGGAATTGCCGATCTCGCTGTCGGAGGCCGTGCTCGGCGGCAGGGTCAATGTTCCGACGCCGACCGGCGCCGTGACCATGACGGTGCCGAAAGGCTCCAACACCGGCACCACGATGCGCTTGCGCGGCAAGGGCGCGCCCAAGGTCGGCGGCGGCCATGGCGATGAACTCGTCAAGCTCAAGGTGGTCCTGCCCAAGGGACCCGATCCTGCGCTCGAGGCGTTTGTCTCGAACTGGGATCGCAAGGGATTCAATCCGCGCGAGGATGGTGCGTCATGAACAAGCAGCAATTCCTCATCGATGCGGGTCTGGAGGTGCAGACCCTGGAGTTCTGGATCGAGCAGCAATGGCTCGTGCCGGAAGAGACCGCTCACGAGGTCAGTTTCTCCGACACCGACCTGGCGCGCGCGCATCTGATCCGGGACCTGAAGGGCGACTTCGGCGTCAACGACGAGGGCATCGACGTCATCCTCCATCTGGTCGATCAGCTGCACGGCCTGCGCCGCGCGTTCGAGCAATTGCACAAGGATATCGCGTCACCGCCGCGCTAGAGCATGATCCGGAAAACTGTGAAGCGGTTTTCCGAAAAGATCATGCTCAAACAACAAGCTCGTCTGAGTCGAACTTCAGCCCCGGGAGACGATCATGACGGACAAGCCGACGCCGCTGGCCCATGGCGAGATCGACGTTCTCATCCTGCAGGCGCTGGTGCGCAAGCTGATCGCAAAGGGCGTGCTGACGCCGGATGACGTCCGCTCGATGCTGTTCGAGGCTGCGAAGAATCTCGATCTGGTCGGCAGCGAGCTGACGACGGAAGCCGCCAATATCATCGTGCAGGAAGATCTGGCGCCGGCATTCCTCGGCGGCTAGAGCATGATCCGGAAAAGTGGGAGCCGGTTTTCCCTCGCGACAAACGCGAAGCGTTTGCGCGGAGATCATGCTCAAACAAAGAGTCACTCAG
>NZ_LGHK01000341.1 GCF_001908235.1 Bradyrhizobium sp. NAS96.2 | reverse complement strand
GTTTGGGTTGAATCGGCTTGGCGCGGTCTTGGTTCACCTCTCCCCGTCGGGGAGAGGTCGGATTGCGAAGCAATCCGGGTGAGGGCTCTTGCTCTCTCGATGGGCCGCAACCCCTCACCCGATTTGCTGCGCAAATCGACCTCTCCCAAGGGAGAGGTGAAGTTTCGACGCCGTTCCAGCTCAACCTAATCTCATCAGACTCTGGGTCGGAGCATGCCTGTCGCCGCTCTTGAAAATACTGCCCGGCGTCACGTCATCGCCCCCACGATCGCGCCCATCAGGCAGGTCGTCAGCGTGCCCGAGACGACCGACTTCAGCCCGAGCGCGTTGATCTCGTCGCGCCGCTCGGGCGCCATGATGCCAAGGCCGCCGATCATGATGCCAAGGCTTGCGAAGTTGGCAAAGCCGCACATCGCGTAGAGCATGATCAGCCGCGAGCGCGGATCGAGCGCGTCGGGGCCGAGCTTCGACAGATCGACATAGGCGATCAGCTCGTTCAGCACGGTCTTGGTGCCCATCAGGCTGCCCGCCGTGATCGCCTGCGGCCAGGGCAGGCCCATCAGCCAGCACACCGGCGCCATCACGTAACCGAGCAGCCGTTGCAGCGAGATCTTCGCGCCGCCGATCTCCGGCAGCAGACCGATGATGGCGTTCGCCAGATACACCAGCGCGACCAGCACCAGCAGCATCGCGATGATGTTCATCAGGAGCTCGAGCCCGGCCGCGGTGCCCTTCACGATGGCATCCATCGTCGACGACACATGGATATCGGGATCGTCGAGCGACCCGCCGGTGCGTTGGTCTGTTGTCTCCGGGATCATGATCAGGCTGACCAGGATCGCGGCTGGCGCGCCGAGCACCGAGGCGATGACGAAATGCGCCGGCGCATCCGGGATCAGCGGTGCGAGCAGCGTGGCATAGAGCACCAGAACGGTGCCGGCGATCCCGGCCATGCCGCCGGTCATCACCAGAAACAATTCGCTGCGCGTCAGTTGTACGAGATAAGGGCGGATGAAGAGCGGGGCTTCGACCATGCCGAGGAAGATATTGGCCGCGGTCGAGAGCCCGACCGCGCCGCCGACGCCGAGCGTGCGCTCCAGCAGCCAGGCCATGCCGCGCACGACCGGCGGCAGCACGCGCCAATAGAACAGCAGCGTCGTCAGCACGCTCATGACCAGCACGATCGGCAGCGCCTGGAAGGCGAGGATGAAATCCGAGCCGGGCGCCTTGGGATCGAACGGCGCGGGGCCGCCGCCGACATAGCCGAACACGAAGGCGGTGCCGGCGTGCGTCGCGGCAGCGATGGTGCCGACGGCATCGTTGAT
This sequence comes from Bradyrhizobium sp. NAS96.2, assembly GCF_001908235.1. Taxonomy (GTDB): domain Bacteria; phylum Pseudomonadota; class Alphaproteobacteria; order Rhizobiales; family Xanthobacteraceae; genus Bradyrhizobium. The sequence goes on along the minus strand of NZ_LGHK01000341.1, from coordinate 1,940 downwards.
CGCGCCGAACGCCTGCGTTACCAGCGGCACCTTGATCAGCACCAGCGCGGTCACGACGGTGACGGCGAGCCCGATTGCCGCCTGCCGCAGCGACACTTTTCGGCGATTCTCGCTCAACACCCAGGCGATCACGAGCAACGCCACCACGCCGAACGCCGATTGCAACTGCAGCATCACGCCCCCAAGAACCCTCACGCGATTATGGGTGGGGGCCCCGCGCAGCGCAATGCTGTTGCGCGTTCGTCTCGAATCCATTGACAAGTTGCAGGCGCTCGGCCACGCAATCATGCATGTTCTCCGCCACGCCGGCCGGCGCCCACGATCTGCTCGGCCACAGACCGTTCCTGTTCTTCCTGTCGTCGCGCAGCCTGTCGCGCTTCTCCAGCCAGATCGGCGCGGTGGCGATCGGCTGGCAAATCTATGACCTGACCGGCAGCGCGTTCGACCTCGGCATGGTCGGCCTGGTCCAGTTCCTGCCGACCGCGCTGCTGGTGTTCGTCGCCGGCCACGCCGCCGACCGCTTCGAGCGCAAGCGCGTGGTGCAGGCCTGCCAGGTCGCGGAAGCGCTGACCGCATTGTTTCTCGCCGGAAGCACTTTTGCCGGCACCATCTCCGAGATCCAGATCTTCGTCGCGACCTTCGTGCTCGGCATCGCCGGCGCGTTCGAGAGCCCGGCGACATCAGCGCTGTTGCCGCTGATCGCCCCGCAGGGCTCGCTGCAGCGGGCGACCGCGATCTCGAGCAGCGCCGCGCAGGTCGCGACCATCACCGGACCCGCGCTCGGCGGCTTCGCCTATGCACTGATGCCGAGTGCGCCCTACGGCATCATGATGGTGTTCTGGCTGTTCGGCGCGCTGCTGACCGGCGGGATCGGCGGGCTGCAGCAGGCGGCGGCGAAGAACGGCGAGGTGTCGGACGATCTGTTTGCCGGCGTCACTTTCGTGCGCAGCAATCCGGCGATCCTCGGCACCATCTCGCTCGATCTGTTCGCGGTGCTGTTCGGCGGCGTCACCGCGCTGCTGCCGATCTATGCGCGCGACATCCTGCAAACCGGCCCGCTCGGGCTCGGCATCCTGCGCGCCGCGCCCGCGGTCGGTGCGCTGCTGATGACGATGGTGTTGGCGCGGCACACCATCAGCCGCCGCGTGGGATTACGCATGTTCCAGGCGGTGATCGTGTTCGGCGTCGCCACGGTGGTATTCGCGCTGTCGCACTGGATGTGGCTGTCGGCACTGGCGCTCGCGGTGCTCGGCGCCGCCGACACGATCAGCGTCGTGATCCGCTTCTCGCTGGTGCAGCTCGCCACCCCCGACGAGATGCGCGGCCGCGTCGGCGCGGTGAATTTCCTGTTCATCAACGCCTCGAACCAGCTCGGCCAGTTCGAAAGCGGCGTCACCGCGGCGCTGCTTGGCACCGTGCCGTCAGCCGTGCTCGGCGGCGTCGCGACAGTCGCGGTCGCGCTGCTCTGGATGAAGCTGTTCCCGACGCTGCGGGATGTCGAGAAGCTGGAGTAGGGCAGGCTCTCCCCACCGTCATTGCGAGGAGCGAAGCGACGACTTGTCCGCCGAAGCCTTGGCGAAGGCGGAAGCAATCCATTTTTCCTCGCGGGGATGGATGGATTGCTTCGCGGAGCCTGTCATCGGGCGCGCGTTCGCGCGACCCGTTGGCTCGCAATGACGGTGGCCAAAGCTGTGGATCTTCACCTCGCCCCGCTTGCGGGGAGAGGTCGACGCGAAGCGGCGGTGAGGGGGACTCTCCGCGAGGTCACCTTCTCCCCGGCGCACGCACGATTTCGGAATAATGGAAAAATACTGCTGATTTGCCCGACGTGTCAAGTTGCCCGGTCAGACACTGTCAGTAGCTCGTGATCTGTCGCCTGTTTGTAGCTCGTGAAGTGTCGTGTTTTTGGTGCCCCGGAGCAAAGGGGGCGCGATGGGCAC
>NZ_LGHK01000340.1 GCF_001908235.1 Bradyrhizobium sp. NAS96.2 | reverse complement strand
TTGCGAACCCCTCATCTCAAGACAGGACGCCCCGTTGCGCTATCGTCTTGGCTACGCTGACCGCAGCAGCGCCCTACCGCGCGAGCGGTTTAGTCCTGTGACCCTTTGCAGACGTTCCAGAAGACGCGATCAACATCGTGCAGACGTGGTTGTTTGCCAGCAGCTGCCGTTGGTCGGGGTGACTTCACATCCGGTTACTTTCTTGGGCTTGACTAAGGCAGGCTTTGATCGGTTTATCTTTTGGACAAGCGCACCGGGTGACATAGGACACCCGGTGCAACGCCTTGACCAGCCACGGTGCGCTGAGAACGCTTTGGTCAAGGAGTGGGTCGCCGCCCGAGGCTATCACTAACCGGACGTCAAAGCCGTTTTAACGGTCTCAAAGGTCGCCTTCAGGTTCGTACCAACACCGCTGACTGCTCCGATGATCGCAATAGCAATACCAGTCGCAATCAGCCCGTACTCAATGGCCGTAGCACCCGACTCATCCTTCAAGAATGCACTAAAAACAGTCTTCATCATTGCACCTGCCCAGTTTCTATCGAGACGCATTGTCGCGTCCTGAAACGAACTAGAGCGGCAAAGCCTAAGGTTGTCTAAATCGCCGATGCACGGATTTGCGAGACAATCGAACTAAATAGTGACTCGAATTTTCTAGAAGCTGTGTGGTCGGGCTTGAACGCTGCATGGACGCAACGTCAGTTATGGTCACGGCGTTAGCCAAATCGCGGTGACTGCAATGCCTTATGAGCTTCTATTTTGCACGCAAGGCATTTTCGGGGGAACGCGAATTGAGCTTGGCTGCAAGTGGAACTTGCCACACCTGCGACGCGCGACGATAGTCGTGTGACAACTTGCCGCTGTGCGAGCCGCGCCTGCTCGCGTAACGAGATACCGCACCGCAGTCGAAAAACTGATGTACGAGGGTCAGCATTTGGCCCAGGCTGTGTGAAAATCGCGCAACTCGGGGCGCACCGGTGCATTTCGCGGCCGCCGAGCTTCTAGTTCGATGGGATCGACCCCTGTCATCTCAGTGGCAACCAGGACCTTCCGGTAGGCGCTGATTTGGTCGCGCAGCGGCCGGCCTCACGCCTGCATCGCCTCCAGCAATCCGTCTACGCCCATGATCATCATTACGCGCTTCATGTTGTAGGCGAGCACGTTGAGCGCCATCTCGGTGGCCAAGCCATGCGCGTGCGTCGCGAGACGGTCGAGCATCCGTTCGGCACCATGAAGGCCCGCATGGGAGCGACACACTTCCTCACCAAAACGCTTCCAAAAGTAGCCGCCGAGATGGCTCTCTCGGTCCTGGCCTATAACCTAACAAGGGCCATGAACATCGTCGGGACCAAGCCGCTGATGGCCGCGATCGCGGCCTGAGACCAAACCGTCCTGGCTTCCCACCGCCCTCCCGGGGAAGGTGTTTTTACACGACCAAGGTAGAGTCGGGATGTGGCGCGGTGGTTGTAGGCTGAACATATCTGTTGCCGCCTCTTTCGTCTGGCGGTGCCTTAGTAGTTCGACCGTGACTCCGTTTCCACATCTCGCTCATCGAACCGGAC
>NZ_LGHK01000034.1 GCF_001908235.1 Bradyrhizobium sp. NAS96.2 | reverse complement strand
AGACCTATTTCTCGACCTACAAGAACAAGTACTTCACCGGCGACGGCTGCCGGCGCGATGCCGACGGCTATTACTGGATCACCGGCCGCGTCGACGACGTCATCAACGTCTCCGGCCACCGCATGGGCACCGCCGAGGTCGAGAGCTCGCTGGTCGCGCATGAGGCGGTGTCGGAAGCCGCCGTGGTCGGCTACCCGCACGACATCAAGGGCCAGGGCATCTACGCCTATGTCACGCTGATGAAGGGCACCGAGCCGACCGAGGCCTTGCGCAAGGAACTGGTCGCCTGGGTCCGCAAGGACATCGGCCCGATCGCCTCGCCGGACCTGATCCAGTTCGCGCCCGGCCTGCCGAAGACGCGCTCCGGCAAGATCATGCGCCGCATCCTGCGCAAGATCGCCGAGGACGAGCCGTCGAGCCTCGGCGACACCTCGACCCTGGCTGATCCCGCCGTGGTCGACGACCTCGTGCACAACCGCCAGAACAAGAAGGGCGCGTAGGTCCGAACTGACGCAGCCGAACGCACCGGGAAAATATCCGGCTATCGCTATCGAAGGAGAAAACGAGAGTGAGACTCGTGTTGTTAGGACCTCCTGGGTCCGGGAAGGGAACTCAGGCCGTTCGTTTGGCAAAACAGTTGGCCATTCCTGCATTGTCGACGGGGGACATGCTGCGTGCCGCTGTCTCGGCGGGGACGCCGGTCGGAATGCAAGTCAAAGCGACGATGGAACGCGGCGAACTCGTTCCCGATAAGCTCGTCGTCGCCATCGTTGCCGAACGTATTCGCCGGCCCGACGCGAGATTCGGCTTCATTCTGGACGGCTTTCCGCGCACCGTTGCCCAGGCTGAAGCGCTGGACGATCTCTTGCGGGCGGACCGTCTTAGACTTGACTGGGTATTGCAGTTGAAGGTCGACGAAGCATCTCTTCTGGGGCGCATTCTCAACCGAGCAACCGAAGCGATGGCCAGCGGCAATGTGAGGGCGGATGACAACGAAGCGGCGTTGAGAGTTCGTTTGGCGGAATATCGTGCACAAACTGAACCGCTGATTACCTACTACCGTGCACGGGGAATTCTGAAGGACATCGACGGTTTGCAATCGATGGACGAGGTGATGGCATCGCTCAACGAAGCGCTTGATGCGTAATGGCATCAAGGCGCCGGCTATTGCGCGCGGTCCAGGTCGAGCGCAGTGATTGTCTTCAACGAAATGGAGACCACTTGGGCAACGATCGGGAGGACAGGCCCGCGCGATATGAGGCCGAGATACGTTCCCCGGGAAAGCTGTCGCCTCAGCCCGGGGGCCGCCTCATATCGCCGGTCGAAAAATCATGATACGGCAAGCTGACAAGGTTCGTCGATCTGATCGTCCGGCACCATACCAAACTTCCTAAGCACGGTGGTCTTGCCCTCCGGGTACCCGGTGCTCACCAATGCGACGGCGCCGGCATGCCCGATGGTTTTCCAAAGATGCTTGGCGTGCTCTATTGCTGAGGAAGGAGTGGCGCACTTGAGCTGTTGGCCAGCGACCAGCTCCTGATCGGCGCGATCATACGGTATCGCGACGAACTGGGTGATTTCATCCATGGATGTTCCTCCGAGAATGTTCCGAGCAGTGTGGTCTCTCTCGCATAAAGACCCACATTCCAATGGGCCTTTGCCGCGATGGCTCTTAGATTTCAATGCTATGAGTGAATTCGCGAGGAGGTATTGACTTAACTCAAACGATCCGACTTAGCCGCCGGCACATATACTTCGCTACAGTATCAGGTAATTCCGGACGGAAAGAGCGCTCACTTGGGCGTAGCGTTCCGACGGAGCGCACGTTGCCTGGCATGAGGGCGAACAAACTGCCGGCAACCCAAAAGTATGTCTTAGAGGCCCGCAGCGATGGCGATCCGCATGAGTTCCGACATGCTTCGGACACTGGTCTTGGCCATCAAGTTGGCCCGGTAGACCTCGACTGTCCGCGGGCTGATGCCGAGGTCGTGAGCGATCACCTTGTTGATTTTCCCTGCCAATAGCCCCTTAAGAACGTCGCGTTCACGCGGCGTAAGGTCGACGAGACGTGCCTCGGCCTGGCGCTTGGCGGCGTCATCAGCCGGTTTGGCCGGCTGCGACTCCAGGGCATCGTGGATTGCGCGCAAGAGCACCTCGTCTTCGAACGGCTTTTCGATAAAGTCGACCGCGCCAGCCTTCATTGCCTCGACCGCGAGCGCGACGTCACCATGGCCTGTCATCAAGATGACGGGACATGCCACCGCGTCGGCCTTGAGCTTGCGGACCAGTTCGAGGCCGGTCATGCCGGGCATGCGGATATCGGATACGACGCAGTCGACCGTACTGCTCCCGAATTGATCGAGAAAATCAGCCGCCGTCTCATAAGTCGTTACGGCAAAGCCGTTGACGTCGAGGAGAAAGGCGAGTGAATCCCGCATTGCGGAGTCATCGTCGATAACAAGGATTGTGCGACGCGTCGTCATGCTTCCTCTCCATCCTCCGCAAACGGGAGGGTAAACTGAAAAACCGTGCCGCCGCCGGCATTTGGCGACGCAACGATGCGTCCGCCGTGTGATTCGACAATCGTCCGGCAGATCGAGAGGCCCACGCCCATGCCGTGTTCTTTCGTCGTGATGAATGGCTGGAACAAGCGGTCTGCAATATCGGGGCTGATACCAGGGCCGGTGTCGGCGACGATGAATGTCGCAGCGCCGTCCGTCTTGGTGACTCCGACCGTCAATTCGCGGCGTGGACTGGAAGCCATCGCCTCGATCGCATTGCGAACCAGATTCAGAACCACTTGCTGAATCTGGATCTTGTCGACGATGATTGCGGGTATGTCACGGTCGCTGCGGATCGCCACCCGCACCCCTTGCTCCTTGGCACCGAGCAGCGCGAGCGCGACCGCCTCCTCGAGGAGCGTGACCGGGCTCTCCAGGGAGTGCTGTGTTTCGCCCTTGGCAACAAATTCGCGCAGGCGCTTGATGATATCGCCGGCCCTTAGTGCCTGCTGCGCGGCCCGATCGAGTGCGTCACGAATTCGCGTAGCGTCCGGCAACTCCGACACGAGCAGCGACTTCGCGCCGCGCATGTAGTTGGTAATGGCGGATAGCGGCTGGTTGATCTCATGGGCGATAGAGGAGGCCATTTCACCCATTGCGGTTAACCGCGACACATGGACCAGCTCCGATTGCAGTTCCTGAAGCCGGCGCTCCTGCGCACGACGTTCGGTGAGATCCCGGATAAAGCCGGTGAAGAAGCGCTCCCCACGCACCTTGGCCTCGCCGACAGCGAGCTCCATCGGAAAGGTCGAGCCGTCGCTCCGTTCTCCGACCACGATGCGGCCGATGCCGATGATCCGCCGTTCGCCGGTCGTCAGATAGCGCTCGAGATACCGGTCGTGCTCGCCGCGATAAGGTTGCGGCATCAAGCTCGACACGTTCTTTCCGACGACTTGGTCCGTTTTCCAGCCAAACAGACGCTCCGCTGCCGCGCTGAATGAACGGATGATGCCGTGGTCGTCGATCACGATCATGGCGTCCGGGACGGTGTCCAGGATCGACTGCAGATGGGCCTGGCGATTTCGAGCCTGATCGCTTTCCCTCAGCAGCCGGTCGCCCATGAAGCCAATGATCGGACCGAGGATCGTAAAGCATACGATGTCGATCAAATTCGCTGGTTCAGTGACCAAACCCTTGCCGAGGAATTTGGCGCTGATGACGAGGCAGAGTAGCGTAGTGAGGATCGCCGGACCGCGGCCGCCGGCGAAAGCTGCGAACAGGACGGCGGGAACGAAAATGATTGTGAAGGTCCGGTCTTCGAAATAGTTATCGAGTCCTGCGCGGACCGCGAATACCAGCGCGGCCGCTACCGCGGCAGTGCCATAGCGATACCAAATGCGGTCGAACATATTCCCCCGGGCAAAGCCCTCAAACTGCCCGATACTACAGCGTCTGGGCGCTCGAGGCCACCGTTCGCTCTGCTCGCGAGGCCCCGGTCTATTTGACCCAGGCGCGCCAATGCGTCGGCTGTACCGCGATGCGCTCGGCGCTCCCCGCCTTTACCCAGCCGCCCAGGATGCGGCGGCAGGGAAAGACGAGCGTGTGAATGGCGTTACCTTCGATGACGGCGAGCTCAAGGTCTCGATCGAAGGGGGCGATGGCGACACCCTCCCATGTCTCGCTGGCGCCGGCCTCCGGGCGCCCTGGAGCATCGCGTGTCGGCACGTCAGGCAGCCTTCTGAGCCGCCTCGTCAGCACCAGCGGTCCGTCGTCCGAAGACGTTCAGCTCGATGGTGCCCAGCGAACGCGCGGTCTCGATCGCGTAGGTCGCATCCTGTGCGCTGCGCGCCGTGACGCCCCTGGCCCAGTCTTGCAGAGCCGCAATCTTCTCTGCCACGGACGCAGTGGAGTTGAACCTGCGGAACAGCTCCCAAGCCTCATTTGACTCGATCTGAATCTGCTCGAACCAGTGCTGGTTCGCTTCGATCAGCCTTTCCGAGAACTGCGACTGCATGGCCATCGCCCGTTTCGCACAGCTCTGGATGGCGTCAGCGACGGGACGGGCTTCGCTACGGTCTGTCATGTTCGGCATCCTTCGTTGAGGGGAAGCCTTGTTTCCCATGCGGGCGGCGCTTGTGGGTTGATGTGTGTCAACTTGATCGTCTCTGCGCGGGCTTTTGACGATTAACCTAAACACGCTTGGGCCCGATGACTGCCCCGGTTCGTAGATTGATGAAATGGATGCTGTCGCACGCTGCGCAGGAGATCGAGCGAAGATCGTCGGCCGCAGGTTCGGACGTGTCGTCGGGAAGCAGGCCCTGGACTCGATCACCGGTATTTGGACACAAGAAGAGAATGGGGCGCCAAGCCCTTACGTCTGCCATTTGCACGATCCCGACGCCCGGCCATTTTCTAGCCGCGGCCCACCGCTCCGTATTGACGCAGATCAAAAATTCTGGAGGCGGACCAGCCGGCTCGAGCGAGCTAGAACGGCCGGCGACAACGGGGTGGCAGCGTACCTGATCTTGCAGGCTCCCTGAGCAGGCGATGCCGTGCCGGCAAGGCCATCCGGGCCAAGGTCGCGACAATGATCGCGAGCACTCCGGTCGAGACGAGCAGACTCTGCAGCATGATTTTCTTCTCCTGACAGGGGCCATGTCTCCGGTCAGAGGCTGCTGTGCCTTGATCTCTGTCAATTGCGGGCGTTGAGGAAGATCAAAATGAATGGACCGATTTGATGTGAGCTTGCTGCCAAGCGTTGAAGGGAGAAGCCGCAATGCGCGCGCATCAGATCATGGCAAGACACGTCATCACCGTCGGTGCCGAAACATCGATTCTCGATGCCGCCAAGCTGATGATGGAGCGCCACGTCAGCGGCCTACCGGTGGTCGATGGGGCCGGAAGGTTGGTCGGCATCCTGTCGGAAAGCGACTTCCTGCGCCGGAGCGAGATCGGCACGCAGCGTCGCCGCCCTCGCTGGCTTCAGTTCTTCCTTGGTTCGGGCAGTGCAGCGACGGACTTTGTCCACGAACGCGGGCGGAAGGTCGGAGAGATCATGTCGTATGATCCCATCACCGTGACCGAAGAAACGCCTCTGCCCGACCTGGTTGAACTCATGGAGAAGAAGAGCATCAAGCGGCTGCCGGTGATGCGCGATGGGCAGCTCGTGGGTATTGTTACACGTTCCGATCTGCTGCGGGCGGTTGCGTCTGTCGCTCACGAGATTCCCGATCCCACGGCGGATGACAAACACATCCATGATCGCATCGTGCGCGCGCTCGATTCTGCAAATTGGTGTCCGCTCGGTCTGCAGGTCTCAGTTTACAACGGCGTGGTGCACCTCCGCGGGATCATTATGGACGAGCGGGCGAGGCAGGCGGCCATCGTGGCCGCCGAGAACGCTGCCGGCGTCAAGGAGGTGCATGACCACCTCTGTTACGTCGACACCTATTCGGGTTTCTATATCCAATCCGCGGAAGACGAGCGGGCGGCCGCTGCGAAAGCAGCGAGGGAGACGGCAGGGTGACCGTTAGCCTCGTAGGTTGGCTGATCCTGGTGGCTGTGATCGCAACGATCGGCGCGGATATCTTGGGCTTCGCCGCGACGCTGCTTACGGTCTGCGCTATCGTTGGCTTTGCAATTGCCGCGTCCGGATCGACCGTTAGCGGCAGGATAACGCCGATGCCGTCGACCCGGCCGACAACCCCGCACGAGAAGTCTCTCCGCAAATAGCGCCGACGAGCGTCGCAGGCATTTCGATGCGTCTCGCCGGCATTTCGTTGCGAAAGATCAAAGCCGGCACCCCGCTTGGATGGCAGCTTCGGCAATCAAGGAATCAGCCCACGCGAGGGGTGCCATGCCATCATTTGACGTTCGTTTCATCAAGACCGTTTGCGACGATACCGGCCATGAACATCGCGCCTGCCAGGCTGCGTTCAAGGTCGATGCTGCGTCCCTCTCCGCGGCGGCGCAGCTGGCCGAGGCCGACTTCTGCAGACAGAAGGGTATCCGCGATTGGACGATCTTCGCGGATTCCATGGAGCTTCGCATGCCGTCAGCATCGGCCACCGCATGGGGCGGCTAATCATCCAGACGACACGTTAACTGGCGCGGCGGCGCGCTTGATCCACGTCAATCAGCGTTCGCGGCGATCCATTTAAGCTTAGTCGAAAGGGGTGCGGAAATGGCCGATCGATCAGACAGCAATAGCTCGCCACAATTTGAGAGTCTCCTGAGCCGCTTGCGAGCGTTTCTCGTCCGTCAACACGAATTCGATTCGATGAGCGCGCGGGAGGTCGATGAGATTGCTCACGAGCTCAATCTTCCTACGTCGGATCTTCGAGCGCTCGCCCGCCGCCGAGGCTCCCCTGAGCTGCTTAGGAAGCGTCTCGAGCATGCAGGCTTGTCAGAAGAAGCGCTCGCATCGTCCAACAGCGATGTGCTGCGCGACCTGCAGCGGGTGTGTGGCCTTTGCCGCGAAACGACGCGCTGTGCAGCCGATATTGCGCGGGAAAGGCGAGCTAGTCCGGCCAAATACTGTCCGAACGAATTGACCCTGGTTGCGCTGACCCGCGACGTCAGCTCAGAGCGGTATGGCGCAGGAATTGATGCCGATCAAGCTGCTGCCAGCGAGATTGTGGTTTCCATGGAGTCATCGTCATCGTCCCCAAAGAAAGCCTCCACATGACAAGTCCATCTTCCGCTGCAAAGTCCATGACGATGGGTGAAGCCGGCTTGGCGTCAGGACTCGCGGTTTTTGCCTTCGTCTGCTTTCTCGGCACGGCGATGGGGCATGATCAGGCGTTCAGCTTTCACGCGGCGCTTGCTTGCGCCGCCAGCGTGATCTCCGTGGTGGTGATTGGCAACCGCTATCTCGACCGTCCGGCCGAATTGCCTCCGGCGGAGATCGGTGGACGCCCCAACTACAATTTCGGACCGATCAAGTTCGCGTCCGCCATGGCGATGTTCTGGGGTATTGCGGGCTTCACGGTCGGCTTGATCATTGCGATGCAGCTGGCATGGCCTGCGCTCAATCTCGATCTGCCCTGGACAACTTTCGGCCGCCTGCGGCCGCTGCATACGTCTGCCGTGATCTTCGCGTTCGGCGGCAACGTCCTGATCGCGACCTCATTCTACGTCGTGCAGAAGACCTGCCGCACGCGCCTAGCAGGCGACCTTTCACCCTGGTTCGTGGTGGTGGGCTATAACTTCTTCATCCTGATCGCCGGCACGGGCTACCTGCTCGGTGTCACCCAGTCGAAGGAATACGCAGAGCCGGAATGGTACGCCGACCTCTGGCTGACGATTGTCTGGGTGACGTATCTGCTCGTGTTCCTAATGACGCTGGTGAAGCGCAAGGAACCGCATATTTTCGTCGCCAACTGGTTCTACCTCGCGTTCATTATCACGATTGCGGTGCTCCATCTCGGCAACAATCCCGCATTGCCGGTCTCCTTCCTCGGCTCGAAGTCCTACATTGCCTGGGGTGGCGTGCAGGACGCGATGTTCCAGTGGTGGTACGGCCACAACGCGGTCGGCTTCTTCCTGACCGCCGGATTCCTGGCGATCATGTACTACTTCATCCCGAAGCGGGCGGATCGTCCGGTCTATTCCTATCGGCTGTCGATCATCCACTTCTGGGCGCTGATCTTCCTCTACATCTGGGCCGGCCCGCATCATCTGCATTACACGGCGCTGCCGGACTGGGCGCAGACGCTCGGCATGACCTTCTCGATCATGCTCTGGATGCCGTCCTGGGGTGGCATGATCAACGGCCTGATGACGCTGTCGGGAGCCTGGGACAAGCTGCGTACAGATCCGGTGCTCAGAATGATGGTGGTGTCGGTCGCCTTCTACGGCATGTCGACCTTCGAAGGCCCGATGATGTCGATCAAGGTGGTCAATTCGCTGAGCCACTATACTGACTGGACCATCGGGCATGTGCATTCGGGTGCGCTCGGTTGGGTCGGCTTCGTCTCGTTCGGCGCGCTCTACTGCCTGGTGCCCTGGCTGTGGAATCGCCAGCTCTACAGCCTGAAGCTCGTCAACTGGCACTTCTGGATCTCGACCATCGGCATCGTGCTCTACATTTCCGCGATGTGGGTGTCGGGAATCCTGCAGGGCCTGATGTGGCGTGCCTACACCTCGCTCGGCTTCCTCGAATACTCCTTCATCGAATCCGTCGAGGCCATGCACCCCTTCTACATCATCCGTGCCGCCGGTGGCGCGCTGTTCCTGATCGGTGCCCTGATCATGGCCTTCAATCTCTGGATGACGGTCAACGCCGGTCAAGCCAGCGAAACCGAGGGCGCCGGTGCCCTTCAGCCTGCCGAATAGGTCGCCCAATGTCTCTCTGGAATCGACACAAGATCTTTGAGAAGAACTCGATTATCCTGATCGTCGGCATTCTCGTCGTCATTGCCATCGGCGGGCTCGTCGAGATCACGCCGCTGTTCTACCTGAAGAGCACGATCGAGGTGGTCGACGGGGTACGACCCTACACGCCGCTCGAGCTTGCCGGTCGCAACATCTATGTCCGCGAGGGTTGCTATCTCTGCCACTCGCAGATGATCCGGCCGCTCCGCGACGAGGTCGAGCGTTATGGCCATTATTCGCTCGCCGCGGAAAGCATGTACGATCATCCGTTCCAGTGGGGCTCCAAGCGAACCGGGCCGGATCTCGCGCGTGTCGGCGGCAAGTATTCCGACGATTGGCACGTCACTCACCTGATCAATCCGCGGTCGATCGTCCCGCAATCGGTGATGCCGGGGTACCCTTCGCTCGCGAAGACCGAGATCGATCCATCTGATATCGCGGCCCATCTGCGGACGAGCCGCGCGGTCGGTGTGCCCTATACGGACGAGCAGATCGCGAACGCGGCCGCCGATTTGAAGGCGCAGACCGATCCCGACAGTCCGGGCTCTGACGCGTTCCAGAAGCGTTATCCGAAAGCCTTGGTCCGAAACTTCGACGGCAAGGCCGGTAATCCGACCGAACTCGACGCACTGATCGCCTATCTGCAGATGCTCGGCACGCTCGTCGACTTCAAGCTCTACAACGAAAAAGCCAACCTGCGCTGAGGGCACGAGCATGAAAGCAATCATTCAAGTCGAGAATTTTGCGTCGAGCCTGGTCGGCACGCTCTGGACCCCCGTCTTTGTCGGAATCTTCATCGCCATCGTCGCCTACGCGCTTTGGCCTCGCAACAAGACTCAATTCGACGCCGCAGCTCGCATGCCGCTGCGTGAGGACTGAACGATCATGAGCGAGCACAACGAGATTGACCGCGTGTCCGGCCGTAGCACGACCGGTCACGAGTGGGACGGCATCAAGGAGCTCAATACGCCGCTGCCGCGGTGGTGGGTCCTGACGTTCTATGCGACGATCATCTGGGCAATCGGCTACTGGGTCGTCTACCCGGCCTGGCCGCTGGTCTCGGGCTACACGACCGGCTTGTTCCAGTATTCGACCCGTGCGAGCGTCGTCACCGACCTTGCCGATCTCGAGAAGCTGCGCGGCGAGAAGATGGCGGTGCTCGGCAGCGCGTCCCTCGCCGATATCGAGAAGGATCCCGCCCTGCTGGCGTTGGCTCGCGCACGTGGCAAGACCGTGTTTGCCGACAATTGCGCGCCTTGTCATGGTAGCGGCGGCGCTGGCGCGAAGGGGTTCCCCAACCTGAACGATGACGACTGGCTGTGGGGCGGCTCGCTCGACCAGATCATGCAGACGATCCAGTTCGGCGCGCGCTCGGGGCACGCAAAGACGCATGAAGGGCAAATGCTCGCGTTCGGTCGGGACGGGGTTCTGAAGAAGGACGAGATCGTTACCGTCGCCAATTATGTCCGTTCGCTCTCCGGCCTCCCGACCGCGCCGAAGTTCGACGCTTCCGCGGGAAAGAAGATTTTCACGGAGAACTGCACGAGTTGCCATGGCGACAACGGCAAAGGCAACCAGGAGCTCGGTGCGCCGAACCTGACCGACAAGATCTGGCTCTATGGCTCCGACGAGGAGACGCTGGTCGAGACCATCACCAACGGCCGCGCAGGCGTCATGCCGGCTTGGGTCGGCCGGCTCGACCCGGTCACCGTCAAGGCGCTGGCGGTCTATGTGCACTCGCTGGGTGGCGGCAAGTAGCCGCCGCCGGGCCTATCCCGGGACCGTTGATCGAGGTCAATTCGTGTCTCCCGCAGGAATGTAGGCTGCAATCGTAGCCTCATTCGAGCAGACCGATGAACAAGCCCGTGTCGCCTGATGAACTCATAACCGACGAAGACGGGCCGCTCTACGCGCCTCGCAAGAAGGTGTACCCGCAGAGCGTCTCGGGCCGGTTTCGCTCGATCAAATGGCGTCTGATGGCCGTTTGTCTCGGTATCTATTACCTGTTGCCCTTCGTGCGCTGGAATCGCGGCCTCGGCGCACCTGACCAGGCGGTGCTGATCGATTTTCCCGACCGCCGCTTCTATTTCTTCTTCATCGAGCTGTGGCCGCAGGAGGTATACTACTTCACCGGCCTGTTGGTGCTGGCCGCGCTGACCCTGTTTCTGATGAATGCCCTGGGCGGCCGAATCTGGTGCGGCTATCTGTGTCCGCAGACGGTCTGGACCGATCTGTTCTATGCGGTCGAGCGCCTGGTCGAAGGCGACCGTCGCGCGCAGATGAAGGCCGATTCCGGACCGATGACTGCACGTCGCGCCGGTCGCCGTGTGCTGAAGCACGCGATCTGGCTGATGATTGCCTGGTGGACCGGCGGCGCCTGGGTCCTCTATTTCGACGATGCGCCGACGCTGGTGCGCGATCTGGCGACCTTTCAGGCCCCGGCGGTTGCCTATGCCTGGATCGCGATCCTGACCGCGTCGACCTACTTGCTGGCCGGCTACATGCGCGAGCAGGTCTGCGTCTATATGTGCCCATGGCCACGAATTCAGGCGGCCCTGACCGACGAATGGGCGCTCAACGTCACCTACAAGTATGATCGCGGCGAACCGCGCTGCTCGGTGAAGAAGGCGTTTGACATCCGCTCGCTCGGCGAGAAGGCGGGCGATTGCATCGACTGCAACCAGTGTGTCGCCGTGTGCCCGACCGGCATCGACATCCGCGATGGTGCACAGCTCGGCTGCATCCAGTGCGGCCTGTGCATCGATGCCTGCGACGCCGTCATGACCAAGGTCAGCCGCAAGACCGGCCTGATCGGATACGACAACGACATCAACGTTCAGCGCCGCATCACAGGCAAGGAAGAGATCTTCAAGCCGGTTCGGGCCCGAACGGTCGTCTATGCCGGCCTGATCACCCTGGTCTGCGCGCTGATGCTCTACGCTTTGATGTCGCGGACTCTGCTCGACGTCAATGTGCTACACGACCGCAATCCGATCGCGGTGCGGCTCAGCGACGGGGCGATCCGCAACGGATACACGCTGCGTTTCCTCAACAAGCGCGGCTTCGATCGTGTGATCGCGATCGACGTCGACGGTCCGGCTGATGCGAAGCTGCATGTCGTCGGCGCTGACTCGGTAACCCCTGATCGACCGATGATCGTTCTTGCGCGCGACACGACTACCGAAATGCGCGTGCTGGTGACGGCACCGTTCGACGAAAAGGCGGAAAAGTCTGTGCCGGTCACTTTCCGCGTCACAGACATCGGTCTTGGAGAAGTGGCGTCCGCAACCGACCACTTCGTTCTTCCATAACGGCGGAATTCGATCATGGCAGCCACAAGTCCAATCGCGCGACCCATTACCGGGCGTTTTGTTCTAGTCACGACGATCGCGTTCTTCGCAGTCGTCATCAGCGTGAATATGGTCATGATGCGCCTTGCCATCACGACACTGCCGGGCACCGAGGTCGACAGCGCCTACAGCGCCAGCCTGGCTTATCAGGGCGAGATCGTAGCGTCACGACAGCAGAACGAGCGAGGCTGGCAGGTCGAAGCGCATATCGACCGGCAGCCAGACGGCGCCGCTGCGGTCGCAATCGAGGCGCGCGACCATACGGGCGTGCCTCTGAGGGGATTGAACTTCCTCGCCCGTCTCGAACGCCCCACCGACCGTCGTGCCGACCGGGCGATCGAGGTCACTGAAGCCGGTCCAGGAAACTTTCATGGCCGCGCCGAAGGTGTCACCGCAGGACAGTGGGATCTGGTGATCGAGGGCGACGCCGATGGCCGTCGCATGTTCCTGTCGAAGAACCGCATCGTCCTGAACTGAAGGGTGCCCGGATGCAAGCGGAGATCGATTTTTCACATTATCTGAGGAATGCGGGCGCCGGGCTTGTCCATCTCGATCTCGCGGTCGAAGGCATCAACTGTGCTGGCTGCATGGCCAAGATCGAGCGCAACCTGTCGACCATACCCGACGTCACCTCGGCTCGCGTGAACCTGACCGACAGTCGTCTCGCGCTGGAATGGAAGGCGGGCGCCCTTGATCCGGCGCTGTTCGTGAGCCGACTCGCCGAGCTCGGCTACAAAGCCTATCCGTTCGAGCGGGATGATGCCGAAACGCTGGAAGCGCAGCGAGCCCAGGGTCTGTTACGCCGGCTGGGCGTTGCCGCCTTTGCGGCCATGAACGTGATGATGCTGTCGATCCCGGTGTGGTCCGGCAACGGTTCAGACATGTTGCCGGAGCAGCGCGACTTCTTCCACTGGCTGTCGGCGCTGATAGTGCTGCCGGCTGCCGCTTATTCGGCTCAGCCTTTCTTCTCGTCGGCGCTGTCAGCGCTGCGAGCGCGGGGTGTCAACATGGATGTGCCGATCAGTATCGGCATCGTGTTGGCGTTGGCGACCTCGGTGATCGAGACCATCAATCATGCCGAGCATGCCTATTTTGATGCGGCGATCATGCTGATCGCGTTCTTGCTTGCGGGCCGCTATCTCGATCAGAACATGCGGCGGCGTACGCGTGCGTTTGCCGGCAACCTTGCCGCGTTGAAGTCCGAGACAGCAACGAAGTTCATCAGCCCGACCGAGATCAGGACCGTCCCGGCGGCCGCGATCCGGCCGGGCGATATCGTGCTGCTGCGGCCCGGAGAGCGCTGCGCGGTCGATGGCAATGTGATTGAGGGGCGCTCCGAGGTCGATCAGAGCCTCATCACGGGCGAGACCTTGCCGGCGATGGTCACGCCCGGCAGCGCAGTGTTCGCAGGTACGCTGGTTCGTTCCGGCACGTTGCGCGTCCGTGCCTCTGCGGCCTCCGGCGGCACGTTACTCGACGAGATCTCCAGGTTGCTCGATCACGCACTGCAAGCGCGCTCACGCTATCTGCGGCTGGCCGAGCGTGCATCTAGGCTTTACGCCCCGGTCGTGCACGCAACCGCGTTTCTGACGATGCTTGGCTGGCTGGCCTATGGTGCGAGTTTTCATGATTCGATCGTGACGGCAATTGCGGTCCTGATCATCACGTGTCCCTGCGCGCTGGGCCTTGCCATTCCGGCGGTGCAGACTGTGGCCTCCGGCGCGCTGTTCGGTTCGGGCGTGCTGCTTAATGCCGGCGATGCGATCGAGCGGATCGCCGAGGTCAACCGCGTGATCTTCGACAAGACCGGGACATTGACCTTGCCTGAGCTCGATGTCGCCAATCTGGCTGAAATTCCCGGCGACGTTGTCAGTCTTGCGGGACGGCTGGCGTTGTCCAGCCGCCACCCGGTCGCTGCAGCAGTCGCGCGCAAGGCGGGCGCGGCCTCGCCGCTACCGGACATCCAGGAAGAGCCGGGGCAGGGTGTTTACGGCCTTCACGAAGGAAGCCCGATCCGCCTGGGCCGTCCATCCTTCTGCGGCGCCGACGATCTCGCCAACGAAATACTGTGCCGCGATCCCGAAGCCTCGGTTGTCGCTTTCAGGTACGGCGAGTTCAGATACGTCTTTGCGGTTCGGCAGCGGTCGCGGGCGGATGCGGCCGATGTGGTGGCTGAGTTGGCACGCATGGGCATCGCCGTCGAGATCGTGTCCGGCGATCGTGAGCCCGCAGTCAGGCTCGCGGCCGAGCAGCTTGGCGTGCATGAATGGCGAGCCGGGGTCTTGCCGGTCGACAAGATTACCCGGATCGAGGAGTTGGCGCGTCAAGGGTGCAAGGTGCTGATGGTCGGAGACGGCTTGAACGATGCACCGGCATTGGCCGCGGCGCATGCCTCGATGTCGCCCGTTACGGCCACGCATCTGAGTCAGGCGGTCGCCGATGCCGTTTTCCTCGGCGAGCGCCTCGGACCGGTGCTGGCTGCGGTCAAGGTGTCCCGCAGGGCGCTGAGGCTCATGAGGCAGAATCTCTGGCTGGCAGTGGTCTACAACGTGCTGGCCGTGCCGATCGCGATCGCCGGCCTGGTCACCCCGCTGATCGCGGCGGCGGCGATGTCGGGTTCGTCGATTATCGTGATGCTCAATGCGCTGAGAGCGCGAGCGCGGGAGGCGGTCTGATGGAAGTCTTGATCATTCTGGTACCGCTTGCTCTCTCGCTCGGTTTTCTCGGCCTTCTCGGCTTCCTCTGGTCACTGAAGAGCGGACAGTATGACGACCTCGACGGCGCGGCCTGGCGAGCCATCGCTGACGACGCGCCGGCGAGCGATCAAGGCCGATCCAAATAGTGAAAATACACCAGTGAGGCCGCGGACGCGATCGTCAGCGCCGTGCAGGCGAGCGCCAGAATCAGTGTCCAGTCGGTTCGCCCGCCGGATCGTGCGGCACGCGGCCGCAAGATCAGGACAGAAACCAGTCTGCTGATGGAGGCGAGCCGCGCCATGGTCAGCAACAGCTCATCGGCAGCACATCGGGCTGCCAGTAGCGCCAGTGCGTCGGCGATGCCTTGACGGCTTGCATTGTGCCCAAATTGAACCACCCGTCCGTGCGCCGGATGCAGGGGAAGCCCAACGGATGTTGCCTGTCGTCGATAACGGCGAGTTCGATCGCACAGTCGAACGGTGCCGACGCAATGTCCCGCCACCCCAAAACGATGAACCAGCGTATGACTGAGCTAAAAAGCCGCCGCATGCCTTGGATATCCTCGGAAGGTCGGTCCCAACTTTGACATGACTGGTTGTCCGCGCGTTGATTTGGCGCAAAACAGAAGAGCAGGATTGACCGCAGGACGGCGCTTGACACCGCTCAATTGCTCTCCCGGCGAGGCAGGCTATAGAAGCAGCGAAAGCTGGGAGTGGGCATGCAGCGTGTTCGACGACGCGCCGACAGGCTAGAGGTCATCGATGGAAACAAGGCGATGGCGCCCGCAACGCGCGGCGCCATCGCACGCCTGTCGGAGGTCTTGCGATCCGGCCGCGCCCGCCTCAGGGACCATCCGCTGGCTCGGTTGGGGCCAGGGCTGATCACCGGCGTTGCCGACGACGATCCCAGCGGCATCGCCACCTATTCCCAGGCGGGTGCCCAGTTCGGCACGGGTATGCTGTGGACGATGCCGTTGGCTTTTCCGCTCATGGCCGCGATTCAATCCATGTGCGGGCGGATCGGCCGGGTCACGGGCCGGGGCCTCGCTGCAAACATCAAGGCCGAATTCCCGCCGATCGTTCTCAAGGGTGTGGTTCTCCTCCTGTTGATTGCAAACACGATCAATATCGGGGCCGACGTCGCGGCCATGGGAGAGGTCGGCGAACTCGTGACCGGGCTCAATCCGCATGCGATGGCCGTTGTCTTTGTCGTCTCGACACTCCTGCTGCAGGTCTTCGTTCCGTATCACCGCTACGTGTTCTTCCTGAAATGGCTAACCCTCTCGCTTCTTGCCTATGCGGGTGTCCTGTTCACCGTTCACGTGCCCTGGGGACAGGTGCTGCGGGATACAGTATGGCCGAGATTGCAATTCACGGCGGATAGCGCGGCTGTCGTTGTCGGCGTCTTCGGAACGACCATCAGTCCGTACCTGTTTTTCTGGCAGGCCTCCGAGGAGGTGGAAGATATGCTCGCGCAAGGCAAAGCGGGGCTTGTGTCCGATTCCTCCGTTGCATCGAGAGAGCTACGGCGCATCCAATGGGACACCTGGAGCGGCATGTTCTATTCCGACATCACCGCCTACTTCATCATCCTGGCGACCGCAGTGACCCTGCATGTGGCGGGAATCACCAATATCGAGACCGCGGCGCAGGCGGCGAGCGCATTGCGGCCACTGGCCGGAGATTTTGCCTTCAGTCTGTTCGCAATGGGTATCGTCGGCGTCGGCCTGATCGGCGTGCCGGTCCTGGCAGGCTCTTCGGCCTATGCGCTCTCGGAAGCCATGGGATGGAATGAAGGCCTCGAGAAAGAGGCTCGAGACGCGCGGGCCTTCTACAGCGTGATCGCGTTCAGCGTCATCGCCGGACTGCTCATCCAGTATTCGCCGGTCAGTCCGATGAAGGCGCTGTTCTGGAGTGCCGTGATCAATGGTGTCGTCGCCGTGCCGCTGATGGCCGTCATCGTCCTGTTGGCATCGAAGCGTTCGGTGATGGGACCGTATGTCTCGGGTTCGGTAACGGTGCTGCTCGGCTGGATCGCAACCGTCGTGATGGGCTTGGCCGCTGTCCTGATGTTCGTACTTCGTTGATTGGAGCGATGAGTTGCGATCGCATCGCCGATTTATCCGCCAAGGCGATCCTGCCGCGGCCGCTGGGATGCCCTCTGTCACGCCACAGCCCGGCAGGAGGTCTCCCGCCGGGCTGTGTCATCGGCGCTCCCGAGGGCAGGTCGGGCCGCTCAATGACCGGTGATTGCGGTCGCCTTCGCGGCCGCATGTTGCGTCACAGCGTTAGCAGCCAGATGAACAGGACGAGGACAGCGCATCCCGGACCAATCCAGCGAGGGCCAGGTGCTTAGATCTCCCCGAGTCTGCACCAGGCGAGGTCGATCAGGGTGCCGATCCGACGTGGGTAATTGCTGCGCCGCATTCAATGTCCGGAAGGCAAGCCGCGTGATCTCCCGGCTCTATGCCGAGGCCTTCGCGCCCATCGGGCTGGAGCCGACACAATTCATGCTGCTTGCAGCCTGTGCGCGGCGGGGGACCGTGACGATGGGGGCGCTCGCAGTGAGGATGTCGATGGATCCGAGTGCACTCGCACGCAACGTCACAATTCTTGAACGCCGCGGTCTGGTGACGATCGCGCCGGGAGCGGACCGCCGTGTGCGCGACATCTCGATCTCCGCCAAGGGCAGGAAAATCTTGTCCCGTGCGCTACCGCGCTGGAGAGAGGTGCAGGAGAAGCTGGCCGTAAAGTTCGGCGAAGACAGCTTCCGGTCGGCGGTCGAGCTGATGAAGGGAATTGCGCGCTCGGGCGAAGCGCTGCTCGATCATCCGATTTCGTAGGAGGTCACGATGCCCGTCCGCTGGCTCGATCCGTCGCCGGTGTGGCGTGTCGAGCGCTTCAATAGCTTCGACGAGTTTCGTCCCAACGATGTCATCGGCGGAATGAGAAGCACGCCGCTATATTCGTCGCCGATCTCGGTTTCGCGGAGCATTCTGGCGCTTCCCGATTGCCTTCTCGTGCTGCAGCGATCGTTCGCCCGACGCATGGAGGGCGATCTCGGTGCAAATCGTGGGGTTGGCGTCGTGATTCCCCTGGCCTTCCACGCAACGATGAACGGGAACGAGGTTGGCGATTCCACGATTGGCGTCATCCGCGGTCGGGCGCCTGTCGAAGTCGTTGAACGGCATGCAAACACCTATCTCATGCTGCGGTTCGGCTCCGACATGAGCAATCGGGGATGGGCGGACTTCGATAGGGGAATCGAGCTGTTCCGACTGGTACCGGCGAAGATGCTGGCGGTGCGATCGGCAGTTCTGGACATGTTTTGCCTCGCATCGAGCTGCAGGGACCTTAAGGAATTCGAGTTGCTGAGCGGGCAGCTGCAGGAAACGCCGATCGCCGGGCTAGACAACGCGCTGGTCCAGGATAGCGTCAAGCAGGCACTTCCCGGTTCGTTCGACCGGCATCGGAAGCTCGTCGAACGCCTGGACGAATTGGTGGCCGCTGTCGGGGAGGCCGACCTCTACAGCACCAGTCTCGCACAGACGCTCGGCGTTTCCGTTCGAACCCTCCAGACCGCCGTGCAGCACATTTGCGGCGTTAGCCTGCACCAGCACCTTCGGTCGAAGCGGATGTGGTCAGTCCGCAAGCTCCTCGTCAAAGGGGGCCCGCTTCTCACCGTAACCGCCGCGGCGCATGCGAACGGCTTCTGGCATCTGAGTGACTTCGCCAGATCTTATGGCCGTGCATATGGCGAGATGCCCTCGGAAACCCTTGCACGGGCACGAGGGGCCTAGTCCGTCCCCTCCATGTCGCGCTTCCTGATGACTTCAAGCCACCGGCTACCGTCCACGATAGGGTGGATGGGGATGTCTAGCGCGTCCCCGGCTATTGCAGCTGCTGGCCGTACGGCGATCGGAACCACGACAATCGCTTTCGCGGCCGCGCAATTGCTTTATTTCCGGAGGATACTGCTTTCTTCCAGAGAACGGGCCCTCAGGTGTCGATGGTGGCGCTGAGCGAGTTTTCCTGGATGAAGTCGCGGCGCGGTTCGACCACGTCGCCCATCAGCTTGGTGAAGATATCGTCGGCCTCGTCGACCTCCTTGACCTTCACCTGGAGCAGCGAGCGCGCCTCGGTGTCCAGCGTGGTCTCCCACAGCTGTTCCGGGTTCATCTCGCCGAGACCTTTGTAGCGCTGCAGCGAGATGCCCTTGCGGGCGGCATCGGTCACGGCCTCGAACAGGTCGACCGGACCATGGATCATTTGCTCGGCATCCTTGCGCCGCAGCTTGCCCGCGCGCACGTAGATCTCTTGCAGCTTGGTCGCGTATTCATCGAGCTTGCGTGCGTCGGCCGAGCCGAGGAAGGCGTCGTCGATCACGGCCACTTCCTTGACGCCGCGCACGGTGCGCTCGAACTGGAAGCCGTGGCCTTCCGTGAAGGTGCCAACCCAGCCGCGCTCGACCTCTTCCGCCACGGCGTCCAGCCGCTTGGCGATGTATTCCGCCGCCGAGTTGGCGGTCGCGATCTCGCCGGTGATCCTGGGACTCAGCACACCCGCGATCGCCGCCTGCTCGACGACCGCGCGATTGTAGCGGCTGTGCAGGTTGCGCAGCACGGAGCGGATGATCCGCGCGTCTTCGACCAGCGACAGCAGATCGCGGCCCGAGCGGTCCTCGCCGGAGGCCGGCTTGAAGACGCATTCGTCGAGCCCGGTCGAGATCAGATAATCCTCGAGCGCGCGCTCGTCCTTCAGATATTGCTCGGACTTGCCGCGCGAAACCTTATAGAGCGGCGGCTGGGCGATATAGAGGAAGCCGCCATCGATGATCGAGCGCATCTGACGATAGAAGAAGGTCAGCAGCAGCGTGCGGATATGGGCGCCGTCGACGTCGGCGTCGGTCATCACGATGATCTTGTGGTAGCGCAGCTTGTCGACCGAGAAATCGTCGCTGATGCCGGTGCCGAGCGCGGTGATCAGCGTGCCGATCTGCTCGGACGACAGCATCTTGTCGGGGCGCACGCGCTCGACATTGAGGATCTTGCCGCGCAGCGGCAACACCGCCTGGAATTCGCGGTTGCGGCCCTGCTTGGCGCTGCCGCCTGCCGAGTCGCCCTCGACGATGAACAATTCGGACTTGGCCGGATCCTTCTCCTGGCAGTCGGCGAGCTTGCCGGGCAGCGAGGAGACGCTCAGCGGGTTCTTGCGCGTCAGTTCGCGGGCCTTGCGCGCAGCCTCTCGGGCCGCGGCGGCCTGGATCACCTTGCCGACGATTTCCTTGGCTTCCTTCGGATTCTCCTCGAACCAGGCGGCGAGCGCCTCGTTCAGGACGTTCTCGACCACGGGTCGAACCTCCGAGGACACCAGCTTGTCCTTGGTCTGCGACGAGAATTTCGGATCGGGCACCTTCACCGACAGCACCGCGGTGAGGCCTTCGCGGCAATCGTCGCCGGTCAGCGCGATCTTTTCCTTTTTCGCATTGGCCTCGGCATAGCCGTTGACCTGGCGCGTCAGCGCGCCGCGGAAGCCGGCCAGATGGGTGCCGCCGTCACGCTGCGGGATGTTGTTGGTGAAGCACAGCACGTTCTCGTGGTAGCTGTCGTTCCACCACAGCGCCGCCTCGACGCCGATGCCGTTGGCTTCCGAGCGCACCATGATCGGCGCCGGCACGATCGCCTTCTTGTTGCGGTCGAGATATTTGACGAATTCCTCGACACCGCCCGAATAGTGCATCTCCTCGCGCTTCTCGACCGCGTGGCGCATGTCGGAGAGCACGATGTGGACGCCGGAGTTGAGGAAGGCGAGCTCGCGCAGCCGGTGTTCGAGCGTCGCGAAATCATATTCGACGTTCTTGAAGGTCTCGGTCGAGGCGAGGAAGGTGACCTCGGTGCCGCGTTTGCCCGGGGCATCGCCGACCACCTTGAGCGGCGCCACGGCATCGCCGTGCGCGAATTCGATGTAGTGCTCCTTGTCGTCGCGCCAGATCCGCAAGCCGAGCTTGCTGGACAGCGCGTTGACGACGGAGACGCCGACGCCGTGCAGGCCGCCGGAGACCTTGTAGGAGTTTTGGTCGAACTTTCCGCCGGCATGGAGCTGGGTCATGATGACCTCGGCCGCCGAGACGCCCTCGCCCTTGTGGATGTCGACCGGAATGCCACGGCCGTCGTCGAACACGGTGACGGAATTGTCGGCATTGAGGGTGACCAGCACGCGGCTCGCATGGCCCGCCAACGCCTCGTCGATCGCGTTGTCGACGACCTCGTAGACCATGTGGTGCAGGCCGGACCCGTCATCGGTGTCGCCGATATACATGCCAGGCCGCTTGCGGACGGCGTCGAGGCCCTTCAGCACCCGGATCGATTCCGCGCCATATTCGGCCGGAATGGGATGCTCAGATTCGGCAGGGGTCTGCCGCGCAGGTTCAGTCATGTGAGGCCTTCGAGGATGTCCCGAATCAGCTGCGCAATATGAGGCGCTGATTCCGCTATTTGTGCCACGAAAGACGGGTTGCGCCTAGCGCAAAGTCTCTCTCTACAAACTGTTGAATAGATAGGATTTTTTAGGCCTTTTTCAAGGTCTGGGGAGGCCGATTCCGAAGGCTCTGAAAAGCCCGATTCGAAGGCAGATTCGAAGCCCTTTCGGAGCCTGTTTTGCGGCCTCAGCCGCGCCGTGTGGCGCGGCCGGATTCGACGTCGAAAATCTCCCCCGTCGGGCCGATATCGACGAAGGCGGCGGGGTCCGCGCCGGTCATCCAGACCTGCGCGCCGAGCTTGGCGAGTTCGTCGAACAGCGCCTTGCGCCTGTTGGGATCGAGATGGGCGACGACCTCGTCGAGCAGCAGCAGCGGCACGATGCCGGTCATCTCCGCAACCATCGTGGCATGCGCCAGCACCAGCCCGATCAACAGCGCCTTCTGCTCGCCGGTCGAGGCGTCGCGCGCCGGCATGTTCTTCGGCGCGTAGACCACCTGCAGATCGGTCAGATGCGGGCCGTCGAGCGTGCGTCCGGCGGCGGCGTCGCGGGGCCGGCTGGCGCGCAGGATCTCGCGGTAGCGGTCCTCGACGGCGGTTGCGGGCTCCTGCAGCAGCGCAATCTCCATCCAGCCGTCGAGCATGATCTCGGCGGACGGGAAGGCGGAGGCCGCGCCGCGCTCGCGCAGCATCACCGTGAGCTTGGCCGCGGTCTGGCCGCGCGATGCGGCGACCGCGACCGCAAGCTCCGCGGTCTCGCGCTCGATCGCATCACACCAATGGTCGTCATAGTTGCGCACCTCGAGCAGCCGGTTGCGCGAGCGCAACGAGCGCTCCAGCGCCGAGACGCGGCTGGAATGCTCGGAATCGATCGCCAGCACCAGGCGGTCGAAGAAGCGCCTCCGCTCCGAGGCGGCGCCCATGAACAACCCGTCCATCGCGGGTGTCAGCCACACGATGCGCAGATGGTCGCCGAAGGCGGTTGCGGAACCCACCGGTTCGCGGTCGATGCGGCAGCGCCTTGCGTTGCTGGTCTCGCCGGTCGGCGGATCAATGCCGGTGCCGAGCGTGGCGAGGCCCAGCGCCCCCCTCGACCTCCGCCGACACCGCCCAGGAGCCGTCGCCCTGGTTGTCGGCGATGTCCTCCAGCGTCGCGCGGCGCAGGCCGCGGCCCGGCGACAGGAACGAGACCGCCTCCATGCAATTGGTCTTGCCGGCGCCGTTCGGCCCGACCAGCACCACCATGTCGCCCGCGACCTGCAGCGTCGCCGCCCGGTAATTGCGGAAATGCGTCAGCGACAGGCGATGAATGCGGGACGGGGTCATCTAGCTTCCTTGCCCTCTCCCCCTGTGGGAGAGGGTGGCGCCTCACGAAATGAGGCGACGGGTGAGGGGTATCTCACAGCTCGGCAAGCTTGGCGAGGATGTCCTCCAGCACCGCCTCGGGCGTCTGTAATACGTCATTGTTCCAGTAACGCCAGACCCGAAAGCCTTCCGCCGCAAGCGCGTCAGTCCTGGATGCATCACGTGGCGACGATGCGTGCTGACCGCCATCAATCTCGATCACGAGTCGCTTCTCAAAGCAGGCGAAGTCGAGAATGCAATTTCGAAATGGAACCTGCCTTCGAAACTTCAAGTGCGACAGGCGCCGATCGCGCAGCAGGCGCCACAACTTCGCTTCAGCGTCAGTCGGCTCGTGGCTCATCTTCTTTGCGAAGCTGCAGAGCCGTTCGTCGATTACTCGATGGCTCGGCGTTCGCGGCACCAACCCCTCACCCGGCGCCTGCGGCGCCACCCTCTCCCACAAGGGGAGAGGGTGCAGTTGCATATGCGGAGAAAGTCGTCACACCCGCATCGGCATCAGCACGTAGAGCGCGCCCTTGCTGTCGCGGTCCTGCACCAGGGTCGGCGAGCCGGGATCGGCGAGCTTCAGCACCGCGACCTCGCCCTCGATCTGGGCGGCGATGTCGAGCAGATAGCGCGAGTTGAAGCCGATATCGAGCGCGTCGGAGGCGTACTCGACCTCGAGCTCTTCGGTGGCGCTGCCGGAATCCGGGTTGGTGACCGAGAGCACCAGCTTGCCCGCGGACAGAGCCAGCTTCACCGCGCGACCGCGCTCGCTGGAAATGGTCGAGACGCGGTCGACGGCGGCCTCGAAATCCTTCTTGTCGACGACCAGTTCCTTGTCGTTGTTCTGCGGGATGACGCGGCCATAGTCCGGGAAGGTGCCGTCGATCAGCTTCGAGGTCAGCACCACATTGCCGAGCGTGAAGCGGATCTTGCCGTCCGACAGCTCGATCGAGATCTCGGCGTCGTCACCCTCGATCAGCCGCTGCACCTCGCCGACGGTCTTGCGCGGGACGATCACGCCGGGCATGCCGGTCGCGCCCTTGGGCAGCGCGAGGTCGATCTGGGCCAGGCGGTGGCCGTCGGTCGCAACCCCGCGCAGGGTGGCGGCCTTGGCGCTGCCGGCGGCGTGGAGATAGATGCCGTTGAGGTAGTAGCGGGTCTCTTCGGTCGAGATCGCAAACTGGGTGCGGTCGATCAGGCGCTTGATGTCGGATGCCGGCAGCGAGAACGAATGCGTCATGTCGCCGGCGGCAAGGCCGGGGAAATCGCTCTCGGGCAGGGTCTGCAGCGTGAAGCGCGAGCGGCCGGCGCGCACCGCGAGCACCGAGCGGTCGCCGTCGGCCTCGAGCACGATCTGCGAGCCGTCGGGCAGCTTGCGGACGATGTCGTAGAACATGTGCGCGGGCACCGTGGTCGAGCCGGCGGTTCCGGTCTCGGCCGCCAGGGTCTCCGTCACCTCGAGATCGAGGTCGGTCGCCTTCAGCGACAATTTGGCGCCCTCGGCGCGGATCAACACGTTGCCGAGGATCGGGATGGTGTTGCGGCGCTCGACCACGCGGTGAACGTGACCCAGCGATTTCAGGAGTTGCGCGCGCTCGACGGTGACCTTCATTGCAATACCCGCCAGATCCCTCAGATGGAAAAGCCGGGCGGCCGTTCAGGCAGCATCGCGGCGTCGGAAACCCGAAAAGTCGGATCAATACCGGATTTGATCAAACCCACGGGGGGATCGCAAGGTGGCGCGGATGGCGGGCTGGCGCAAGGGAGACGGCGTCTGTTCCCCACGTTTTGGGCCCGAAATGGGTCGCCCTCCCCCTTGCAACAAAGGGAAGGGCGACCGAACGGGCGAGGCCTGCGACGGAAGTCTATTCCTGAAGCTGACGCTTCAGCGATTCGACTTCCTCCGACAGCGCCGTGTCCTTGGCGACCAGTGCCTCAATCTTGCGCACGGCGTGCAGCACCGTGGTGTGGTCGCGGCCGCCGAACCTGCGGCCGATCTCCGGCAGCGAGCGCAGGGTCAGGGTCTTCGCCAGATACATCGCAACCTGGCGCGGGCGCACCACGTTGGCGGTACGGCGCGACGACAGGAGGTCGGAGCGGCTGACATTGTACTGCCGGGCGACCACGCGCTGGATGTCCTCGATCTTGATCCGCTTCGGCTCCTGCGGACGGATCAGGTCGCGCACCTCGCGCTCGGCCATCTCCAGCGTCACCGGCTGGTTGTTGAGCTTGGAATGCGCCAAGAGGCGATTGATCGCGCCTTCGAGGTCGCGGCCGTTATGGGTGATGGTGCGCGCAAGATAGTCGAGCACTTCCTCCGGCACGTCGAAGCTTGCGTGGTGGACGCGGGCCGCGGCGACGCGCGACTTGAGGATGCCAAGCCGCAGTTCCTCGCCGAGCGAGCCCATCTCGACCACGAGGCCGCCGGCGAGCCGCGAGCGCACGCGGTCGTCGAGGCTCTCCAGATCCGACGGCGGACGGTCGGCCGCGATCACGACCTGGCGGCCGGCATCGATCAGCGCGTTCAGCGTGTGGCAGAACTCGGCCTGCGTCGACTTGCCCTGCAGGAACTGCAGATCGTCGATGACAAGCACGTCGATGCCGCGCAGCGCTTCTTTGAACGCCAGCGCCGTCTGCGTCTTCAGCGCCGCGACGAAGCCGTACATGAACTTCTCGGCGGTCAGATACAGCACCTTGCGCTCGCCGCCGGAGTTGCCGGCCCAGGTCACCGCCTGCAGCAGATGCGTCTTGCCGAGGCCGACGCCGGCATGGATGTAGAGTGGGTTGAACATCACGGGATCGCCGCGGCGTCCTTCCGCGACCTGGCGCGCGGCCGCATGGGCCAGCGTGTTGGAACGGCCGACGACGAAGCTTGCAAAGGTCAGGCGCGGATCGAGCGGCGAGCCGCCGAGCGCGTCATGGCTGGCCGACACCGGCGCGGTCGCAACCGAGCGCAGTTCCGGCGCGGGGCGGCCGTCGGTGCGCTCGACACGGCGCATCTCGACCGGCGCAACCGCTTCCTTCACCGGCGCCATCGCACGGATCGCGGAGCGCACGGTGAGGTCGATGCGATGCACTTCGGGCATCTCGGCCTGCCAGCAGGTCAGAACGCGGTCGGCGTAATGCGCCTGGATCCAGCTCTTGAGGAACCGGGTCGGAACCGACAGGTGCACGCTCTCATCGTGCACGCTCTCCAGATCCATCCGTGCGAACCAGCTCGTGTAAACGTCCTCCCCAACGCTCGTCCGCAAACGTCCCTTCACCCGCGACCAGCGATCCTGTTCCGTGTTCGTCATTGCCTTCGTACTTTTCCAAAACTGAGAGATGATGATTGCGAAAGCGCCGTGCAGGTTTGCTGCCACGACGCGACCTCTAGCGGGCGCGGTCTGCTCCGGACATGGCTCTCCCGTGTGGCGGCCATGCGCCACGCGACAGATCAGCTGTTTGGAGAAGATGCGTCCCGCGAGGTCAGCGCGTACTCGACGGACTCTGCGGGTGAGAGCCAATGTCCAAGGGGTTGATTACGGCACCACTGGAGATCTGCACTTCGGCTGTCGTTGGTTCGACTGCAGTGATGATACCGTAAGGCATAAGTCCTCCCCCTCCCACCGCGACGTGTCGCGGCAAGTTGTCAGCTTGCTGGTGTCTTCAAATTCGAACTGCCGCTACCGAACACCGAAATGCCCGGCGCTTCGCCGCCGCCGTGTCGTCGTCAACCCGTTCACTTGCTCCGCGTTCCCGCTGCCAGATTCCGACTGACGTCCTGGTCTCTCTTGTTCGATCCCCCAAATTGCCGGGGACATCGCCGGAGATATTTTGACACAGGTCGTCCGTCCTCATATCGCTATGAGCCGTCAATCTAGCTTCGCTTGGAGAGCGTCGCTAACGCACACACCGCCGCCGATTTGTGCGTCCGCCCTTGGGTCTCAAACCGCGCTGATCTGGAGAGCCGTGGGCGTCGCGAACAAGAAATAAATACACCAAGTGCATTTTCTGACAATCCGTGGATTCGACGGGGATCGAGACTCTTCGCGACTGTTGCGGCGTTGCCTATGCTGAGTTGCGAAAGCAAGTTTTTGAATCAGCGCACAGATTCACGCGTGTCACAAACGACGGTGCAATACCAAAAATTTTTCATAGAAAATTTACATTTGGTCTCGCGCCGGTCATTTTTCCAATCGCTGTTCAGCGCTATGTGCATAAGTAATTCGCGAGACGTCATTTTTCTCGATTACTTTTGCAGGGTAACCCCGCGTCGCAATCTTCAACGCGAAATGCTTGCGCGCTATTCCATCTATCCAGCTTAGCGCACAACAATCTCTGGGCGAGTGCGCTGCGTTAAGCATATTTGCCGGTAGAACTACGGACGCGACGAAACATGACACGCAGTTTGTTGCTCGGCAACGCTGAGTCTTCTCGCGCTATGAAACTTCCACGACAAAAGTCGAGACGAAAACAAAAAGCCCGGCGTGAGCCGGGCTTCGTGACAAATGTGTTTTTCAGTCAGCTCGATTGGCCGGCGGGCCAGTCGGCTTGTTACTTCGCGAGCTTGGCGATGCTCTGCGTGAGGCGCGACACCTTCCGGCTCGCGAGGTTCTTGTGAATGATGTTGCGCTGCGCTGCCTTCATCAGCTCGGGCTCGGCCTTGCGCATCGCCTTGAGTGCCGCCTCGCGGTCGCCGCTCTTGATCGCTTCCTCGACGGTGCGCACCGCGCCACGCATCTGGGTGCGACGCGACTTGTTGACGATGGTGCGGCGGGCAATCTTGCGGGTCGCCTTCTTGGCGGAGGTGGTGTTGGCCATGGTTCTCTAACTGTCCTTCGGCGGTGATCGCTCGGTGGTCGGGCTTGCGCGCACCGGCCGGTTCAAATCTCAACTCTGATGTATTTGTCCAAGGTATTGACTTGGGTGTCCTTGAGGCGGCCATGCAAAGAGCGCAAAATTGCTGCCCCCGCATGCGGCACTGTCCAAAGAACAGCGGCGGCAGGATTGCGCCCGCCGCCATCGGCCGGTCTTATAGATGGCGCAGGCGATAGCGTCAACGCTTTCGGGACCGAAAAAGGGCCTGAAATCGGGCCTCCGAGGGCCGGATAAGCCGCTGAAGAGGTTGAATTTCCGGGGGGCGCCCGGTAAGGCCTGACGACGCGTGGGGCGCGACAGGGAGTTTGGGTGACGCATGATCCGCGGCTTTTTCCGTCTGATCGGCCTTTTGCTGCTCGCTGGCAGCTTCATTTTCATGGTCTATGACGGGGCCCGCTACGTCGCCGACCAGAGCCTGCGGTTCACCCAATTCGGGCAGTTCTGGAACGATATCCACCAGTCGAGCCAGCAGGCGTTCCATGCCTGGGTGGACCGCTTCGCGCCCTGGCTCTGGAACGATGTGATCCGCCTGCTCCTGGAGCAACCGGTGTTCGCGGTGCTCGGCATTGCCGGCATCCTGCTGATGATCCTGTTCCGGCGGCGCAAGCCCCTGATCGGTTACGCACGCGACTGAGCTGGCTGCAGCCCTGCTGGCCGCAGCGATCAGTAACGGGGCTGCCATCATCTGCGTAAGGACATATATAGGTGACAGCCGGCCCGCAGGCCGCAGCCCGCGTCGGCCGATGTCCCGCCTGGAGGTATCCATGTTGTTCATGCGCAAGACCACCGCGTTGCCAAGTGCCGCCGAGGCGCTGCCGGGCCGCGCGACGCCGATCCCGACCGCGACCACGCATTTCGTCAATGGGAGCAACTTGACGCCGCCCTATCCGCAAGGCCTCGAGCAGGCGGTGTTCGGGCTCGGCTGCTTCTGGGGCGCGGAACGCAAGTTCTGGGAACTCGGCGACGGGATCTACACCACGGCGGTCGGCTACGCCGGCGGCCACACGCCGAACCCGACCTATGAAGAGGTGTGCTCGGGGCGCACCGGCCATACCGAAGTCGTGCTGGTCGTGTTCGACCCGAAGAAAATCGCCTACGAGAAGCTGCTGAAGACGTTCTGGGAGAACCACAACCCGACGCAGGGCATGCGCCAGGGCAACGACATCGGCACGCAATATCGTTCCGCGATCTACACGTTCAGCGACGCGCAGCGCAAAGCAGCCGATGCGTCGCAGGCGATGTACCAGAAGGCGCTAGCCGCCAAGGGGCTCGGCGCGATCACGACGGAGATCGCACCGTCAGGCGAGTTCTACTTCGCCGAGGACTACCATCAGCAATACCTCGCCAAGAATCCGGCAGGCTATTGCGGGCTCGGCGGCACCGGCGTGTCGTGCCCGATCGGCGTCGGCGTCACCGCCGCCTGACCGCATCGGCCTTGCGTTAAATCGATGGGGAGGCGGGCCTTCCGGCTCCCCACTCGGGCCGCGCAAACCCTTTGTTAACCATAAGTGGTGCAAGACTGGGCCTGTCTCGCCGTTGAGGGATAGGTCCGGTGCCGGTTGCACGCGCGTTACGATTGCCGATCACTGCCGTTGTGGCTGCGCTCGCGCTGTCTGGCTGCATGAGCACGTCCGGTCCCGTCGCGGTCGGCCCGCAAGGCGTCGATGCCGTCACCTATGGTCCGGCCTACGCACCCGCTCCTGTTGCCGACGGAGGCGGCGGTGCCATCAGCGCATTGCGTTCCGCCTTCGCCAGCGCTTCCCCTGGATATGGCTATGCCGCGCCGGTCGTTTATGCCGCCGCACCGGGTAGGCCCGCCGGTTACGACAACTCCTATCATCTCGGTCCGGGCGACAAGCTTCGCGTCGTGGTCTACGGCCAGGAAGGCCTGACCAACTCCTATGCGATCGACGCCGCGGGCGCGATCACCATGCCGTTGATCGGCTCGGTGCCGGCCCGTGGCCGCACCCCGGCCGGGCTCGCCGGCGAAATCTCGGCACGGCTGCGCAACGGCTTCATCCGCGAGCCTTCAGTGGCGGTCGAGATCGAATCCTACCGGCCGTTCTTCATCCTCGGCGAGGTCCAGGCTCCCGGCCAATATCCCTATGTGCCGAACATGACCGTCGAGAGCGCGGTCGCGATCGCCGGCGGTTTCTCGCCGCGGGCCAAACGCGACAGCGTCACGCTGACCCACACCGATGCGTCCGGCGCCGGCCGCTTCGTGGTGCCGCTGGGCACGCCGATGAGCCCGGGCGATACGGTGTTCGTCGGCGAGCGCTGGTTCTGACGAAGGACGACGTCCTTCGTCATTCCGGGGCGATGCGCAGCATCGAACCCTCAGGTGCGCAATAGCGCACCGAGAATCTCGAGATTCCCCGGTGCGCAATTGCGCACCTGAGGTCTGGTGCTTGCGCACCATCCCAAAATGACGCTTACAGCGTCACTTCTTCAGATGCTTCCCGAAAAATTCCATGCTGCGCGGCCAGGCGATGTCGGCGCTCGCCTTGTCGTAGCTGGCGCGCTCGTCGCAATGGAAGCCGTGCTGTGCGCCGGGGTAGATGAAGACCTCGACCTCGGGCCGCTTCGACTTGATGGTCTCGACGTCGCTCAGGGGAATGCCGGCATCCTTCTCGCCGAAATGCAGCTGCGTCGGCACGGCGGGCTTGTCGTCGGCGAAGCGGATGATGGCGCCGCCGTAATAGCCGATCGCGGCCGAGAGCCCGGTCAGCTTGGTCGCGGCCGCATAGGCGATGCTGCCGCCGAGGCAGAAGCCGATGATGCCGACCGGCCCGACCGGCTTCACTGCGTCGATCGCCGCCTGGCTGTCGCGCAGCATCGCAGGAAAGTCGGGGTTGGCGACGAACTTTCGCGCCTCGGCGACTTCATCGGGTGAGTAGCCGCTCTGGAAGTTCGGCGTGATGCGGTCGAAGATCGAGGGCGCGATCGCGACATAGCCCTCCTTCGCCAGCCGGTCGCAGACCGCGCGGATGTGGTGGTTGACGCCAAAAATCTCCTGGATCACGACCACAGCGCCCTTCGGTGCGCCGGCGGGATCGGCGCGATAGGCGCCGAGTTCAAATCCGTCCGAAGCCTTCAGTCTGATGTCTTGTCCCATGGTCCATCCTTGTCGTTGGGGGTTGCATGAAGGGGTTTAGCGCCACATCCAGTTCTCGCCCCAGTCGGCCTTCCAGCCGGTCAGCCGGTGCTTGCGGAATTGCAGGAAGAGACGGTCATGGTGCGGGAACAGCCCGCTGCCGCCGAGGTCGCGGAAGGTCAGGAAAATCTCGTTGCCGGGCCGCCCGCTGACATAGGTGAAGGGTGTGCCGAGCGCGCGTTGCGCGTCCGCGACGCCCATGCCGAACACCAGCGGTGTGTGGTTGGACAGCGTCGCGGTGAAGGTCGGCGTGGCCGGGTCGGCGAACAGCCGTGGCTTCTGGGCGTTCGCGTCGGTCGCGGCCGCCGTCAGCAACAGAGCGACGACAACCGTCTTCATGAGGCGGCCTTTCCGGGCCCGTTCGTCGCGAGGCCATCGAGGAACGGCAGCACGGCGTCGATGAAGGCCTGCGGTTGGTCGATGTTGACGGCATGGCCGGCGTTCGGGATCACCGCCTTCTGCGCGCCCGGGATCTTTGCCGCCATGTAGTCGGACGCCGCCAGGAACGGCATGTCGTCGGCGCCGACCACAACCAGCGACGGCACCTTGATATCAGGCAATGACTCGATCACCCGGGCATCGCGCTGCGCCAGCATGCCGCGCGCGGCGAGCGCGAGGCCCTTGGCGTTGCGATGCGTGACCGACGCGCGCTCGGCGCTCAAGGATTTCAGTACCTCGAGCCCTTCGCGATCGAAGCGGTCGCCGGTGTCGCGGGCGCGCTTGTTCCAGACCTCGCGGGCGTCGTCCTTCTTGAATCCCGGACCAGTGTCGATGATCAGCAGCGCACGCACCCGCGCAGGGTGGGCGCGATGGAAGGCGAGCGACATGTAGCCGCCGAGCGACAGGCCGCCAACGATCGCCTGGTCGGCGCCGGCGGCGTCGAGCAGGGCGGCGATGTCTCCGACCGTCTGTGCTTCGCTATAGGCGTCCGGGTTGTCGGGATAGTCGGACTGGCCGTGCCCGCGCATGTCCCACAGGATCAGTTTGTGCCGCTTCGACAGCGCCTCGATCTGGCCCTGCCACATTGCGGAGGTCGACGAATAGCCGTGGGTGAGGATCAAGGGCGGGCCGCTGCCGTGAATCTCATAATAGATATCGACGCCGCTGCGGTTGAGCTTGGCCATTGACGGGCTCCTTCTGTTGTCGATGCGAGGTCTGGCAGCGCTACCGACCTTGGTAGGAGTGATCGATACGGCATCAATATTGGCATTTCAAAAGCTTCATGCCGTTGCCGCATCGCACAACCGGCAGTTTCCGAAATTTATTCTTTTCGATCAATTCCAAATTGGATTGCCTCCAGCCGGGAACCGGATCATTGTTTCGGCAACTGTCGCTGTCCCGGTGGGCGCCAGGCACGACCCAACAGTGAGTTGCCGCCGTAAGCGGCTTCCGACACCGGAAGGGGAGAGAGATGCCAAATCTCAATATCAATGGACGGAATATGTCCGTCGAAGCGGCCAGTGACACGCCGCTGCTTTGGGTCATCCGCGAGCAATTGCAGATGACGGGCACAAAATTCGGGTGCGGCGCCGGTCTCTGTGGTGCCTGCACGGTTCACCTCAACGGCGAAGCGGTGCGGTCCTGCCAGACCTCGCTCGCCGACGCCGTCGGCAAGAAGATCACCACCATCGAAGGCCTCTCCGCCAAGGGCGAACATCCGTTGCAGAAGGCCTGGGTCGCCGAGCAGGTGCCGCAATGCGGCTACTGCCAGTCCGGCCAAATCATGCAGGCGGCGGCGCTGCTGTCGAAGAACACCAACCCGACCAAGGAAGAAGTGGTCGCGCATATGGACGGCAATCTCTGCCGTTGCATGACCTATTCACGTATCCAGAAGGCGATCATGCGCGCTGCGTCCGACATGCGCACCGCATCGGCCACCGGATCCGAGCGGAGGGCCACATGAACAAGCACGTGAAAAACCTCACGCCCGAGACGACCGACCTCAGCCGCCGTTCCTTCCTGGTCGGCACCGCTGCAACCGGTCTCGTGCTCGGCTATGCCGGGTCCGGCATCGACCAGGCGCTTGCGGCGCCCGCACCCGCCAACTTCGAACCGAGCGTCTGGTACGCGATCGCGCCCGATGGTCTCGTCACCGTGACCTGCGGCAAGGCCGACATGGGCCAGCACGTCGCCTCGACGATGGCGCAGATCGTGGCCGAAGAGCTCGGCGCGAACTGGAAGGACATGCGGGTCCAGCTCGCCTCCAACGATCCGAAGTTCAACGATCCCGTGCTGGGCGCGCAGATCACCGGCGGCAGCTGGTCGACGATGATGAACTTCGACGCCATGAGCCGCGCCGGCGCTGCCGGCCGCATCGCATTGACCGAGGCGGCAGCAGCCTCGATGGGCGTACCCGCCGGCGAACTGGTGGTGCGCGATTCCAGGATCAGCCATCCGAAGTCGAAGAAGTCGATGTCGTTCGCCGAGGTGGTGAAGAGCGGCAAGGCGACCAAGACCTTCACGGCGGACGATCTGAAGGCGATCAAGCTGAAGTCGCCGGATCAATACACCATGATCGGCGTCTCGGTGCCGCAGCTCGACATTCCGTTGAAGGTCAACGGCACGGCCAAATACGGCATCGACGTGATGCTGCCGGGCATGGTCCATGGCGCGCTGGTCACCCCGCCGGTCCGCTACGGCGCCACCGTGAAGTCGGTGGACGATAGCGCGGCCAAGAAGGTGCCGGGCTTCATCAAGGCCGTCACCCTGGACGACAAGACCACGACCACCACCGGCTGGGTCGTCGCGGTCGCCAACACCTATGCCAACGCCAAGAAGGCGGCGGCGGCGCTGAAGATCGACTACGATGGCGGTCCGAACGCGAAGCTGTCCAGCGAATCGCTGCTCACCGAAGCCAAGCGGCTGCAAGGACTCAGCGATTCCGGCCAGTTCTTCGTCAAGGACGGCGATCCGAACGCGGCCTTCGGCACGGCGGCCAAGGTGCTGGAGGCGGAATACACCACCAACATCAACATCCACGCGCCGATGGAGCCGATGAACGCCACCGCGGAGTTCAAGGGCGACATCCTGCACATCTATTCCGGTAACCAGTTCGCGACGCGCTCCGGTGCGATCGCGGCCGGCGCCGCCGGGATCGATCCGAAGTTCGTGGTGATGCACCAGATGTGGCTGGGCGGCGGCTTCGGCCGGCGTCTCGACGCCGACATGATGGTGCCGGCGGTGCAGGCGGCGAAGGCTGTCGGCAAGCCGGTCAAGGTCATCTACACGCGCGAGAACGACATGACGATGGATTTCTCGCGTCCGCTGACCTACCAGAAGGTGAAGGCTGGCGTGGACGGCGACGGCAAGCTCGTCGCATTGAGCCACGATGTCGTCTCTGCCTGGCCGACCCAGCGTTGGGGCATCCCCGACTTCCTGTCGCCTTCGGTCGACAAGAAGGGGCCGCTCGACGCGTTCACGGTCAACGGCTCGGACTTCTTCTACACCGTACCCAACCACTATGTGCGGGCGATCAAGAACGAGATGGCGCACAACGCCACCCCGTCCGGTCAGCTCCGCTCGGTGGCGCCGGGCTGGACGTTCTGGGCGGTCGAAAGCATGGTCGACGAGATCGCCCATGCGACCGGCAAGGACCCGGCTCTGCTTCGCGTCGAACTGCTCGACGGCAAGGGCAAGAACGACGGCGGCGCGCAGCGTCTCCGCAACACCTTGCTCGCGGCGATGGGGCTGGCCGGCTACGGCACCAAGAAGCTGCCTAAGGGCGAAGGCATGGGCGTTGCCTGCGTGTCGTCGCAGGAGCGCGCCACGGCGAGCTGGACCGCCTGCGTCGCCCATGTCGCAGTCGCCCCCTCGGGCGAGGTGACGGTGAAGAAGCTGACGGTTGCGACCGACGTTGGTACGCAGGTGAATCCCGACGGCATCCGGGCCCAGGTCGAGGGCGCGGCGCTGTGGGGCATGTCACTCGCGCTGTTCGAGAAGGCGACGTTGAAGGACGGCGGCATCGAGCAGACCAACTTCGACAGCTATACGCCGCTTCGGATGAGCCAGCTGCCGGAAGTTGCGGTCAACGTCATCGCCAATGGCGAGAAGGCGACCGGCGTCGGCGAGCCCGCGGTGACGGTGGTGGCGCCGGCGATCGGCAACGCCGTCTTCAACGCGGTCGGCGCCCG
This sequence comes from Bradyrhizobium sp. NAS96.2, assembly GCF_001908235.1. Lineage (GTDB taxonomy): Bacteria > Pseudomonadota > Alphaproteobacteria > Rhizobiales > Xanthobacteraceae > Bradyrhizobium. The sequence goes on along the minus strand of NZ_LGHK01000034.1, from coordinate 5,269 downwards.
TGTCCGCGGCCTGCCGATCACCGCGGAGGCCGTCAAGGCTGCGATGAAGGCGTAACCGCTTGAACCAATGAAAACGCCGGAGAGCGGATCGCTCTCCGGCGTTTTTTTGCGCTCGGGCTCGGCAGGTCCTGGGCGTCGACAGGTCGTGGCGGCATCGGCACCTTTGACCTGCAAAAATTCATCATCCGCCCGCGATGCCCGCGTCCGGATTGATTTCCGGGCCGCCTGATCTTGCTGGCGGAATCCGCGATCCATCAAATTGTATCCATTGCCCTTAACCGCCGTTCAGCATCCCCATTAAGGCGGAGGGAACGCATCGTCAGGTAGCGTCGGCATCGGTCGTTACCGCGACGGGGATTCCATGACTGCCTTGGCCAATAACCAGACTTCGAAGCGCCGTCTCCTGCTGGCGTCAGATCGAAGCGATCAAAGCCACGAACTCGCCAGCATCCTGCGCTCGGTCGGCGAGGTCGATACCGTTCTCACATCGGATATTCCCGAGCATCCGGCCCACGATCTCTCCGGTATCGTCGTCGACATCAATCTGCGCTCGCCCGAAGCCGTGCAAATGGTCCGCGCCAAGCTGCAGGCCGACGCCTATCGCGAGATGCCGCGGCTGTTCGTGCTGGCAGATGCGCTGCACCACGCCTCGATGCAGGCCTGGGCGCTCGGCGCCACCGACACGATCTCGCGGCCGTTCGATGCGCGCGGCCTCCTGCAGCGCATCCGCGCCGCATTTCCCGACGACAGCGGCTATGACGAGACCGACCGCGGCAAGGCGCTCAACCGCGGCGTCGAGGCCGCGCATGCCGTGATGGTCAAGATGTTCGAGCGGATGCGCGCCGGCGAGCCGCTCAAGTTCGAGGACATCGTTGCCGCCGAAAACAAGATCCTCAAGGCGATCAAGCACAACTCGCTGCGCGAATGGCTGACCACGGTGGGCTGCCATCACCAGGAGACCTATCGCCATTGCCTGTTCGTGACCGGCTTTGCCGTTGCATTCGCGCAGCATCTCGGCATGCGTGAGGACGACCAGCGCCGGCTCGCGCGCGCCGCGCTGCTGCACGATGTCGGCAAGGCCTTCATTCCGGTCGCGCTGCTCGACAAGCCCGGCGCATTGACGGTCGAGGAGATGGCCGAGATGCGCGAGCATCCGCGCCGCGGCTACGAGGCACTGTCGGCGCAGGGCGGCTTCCCGCCGGAAATGCTCGACGTGATCCTGCATCATCACGAATTCCTCGACGGCACCGGCTATCCGAACGGCCTCAGCGGCAACCAGATCAGCGACATCGTCCGCGTCACCACCATCGTCGACGTCTACGCCGCCCTGGTCGAGAAGCGCGCCTACCGGCTTCAATTCACCCACGCCAAGGCGTTCTCCATGATGGAGGAGATGGGCGGCAAGCTCGATCAGCAACTCCTACAGGCGTTCCGCCCGGTGGCGTTCGGGCATTATTGAGCCCTCGCGGCTTCTGCTGTCATTGCTTCGTCGCGTCGTTCCTCGCAATGACGTCTGAGGCAAGGCTTTTAGCCAATCAACGCAAGTCCGCGTCCTTAACCCCGCCTAGATTTCGGCGATCATCGGTGTGACCGATGCTCTGGGCGGGTGAGGAACATCATGGATACGGTAACGACCGGGGATATGGACATCCCCGCCGACATCGCGGCAACCCTTGTCGATCCCGTCGCCTATGCCGATGATCGCATCCACGACAGCTATCGCTGGCTGCGCGCCAACAATCCGCTCGGCATCGCGCGACCCGAGAAGTTCGATCCGTTCTGGGTGGTGACCAAGCACGCGCATATCCAGGCGATCAGCCGGCAGAACGACCTGTTCCACAATGCCGACCGGCCGACCACGCTGACCAACCAGGCGCTCGAGGAGCGCGTTCGCAAGATCACCGGCGGCCCCAATCTGGTGCGCTCGCTGGTCCAGATGGACGCGCCCGACCATCCGAAATACCGCGCGCTGACGCAGGGCTGGTTCATGCCGGCCAATCTCGGCAAGTTCGAGGGCCGCGTCCGCGAGATCGCGCGCTCAACCGTACGGCGCATGCTCGACCGCGGCGGCGCCTGCGATTTCGTCGAGGACGTCGCGCTCGGCTATCCCCTGCACGTCATCATGGAGATCCTCGGCGTGCCCGAGGCGGACGAGCCGCGCATGCTCAAGCTGACGCAGGAGCTGTTCGGCCCGCAGGATCCCGATACGGCACGCGTCCGCGACGCGCTCAGCGCGGAGCAGGTCTCGGTGATGCTGCAGGCGATCATCGCCGACTTCTCCGCCTACTTCCGCAAGATCACCGAGGATCGCCGCCAGAACCCGCGCGACGATCTCGCCACCGTGATTGCGAATGCGAAGATCGGCGGCGATTACATGCCCGAGCACGATCAGACCAGCTATTACATGATCGTCGCGACCGCCGGCCACGACACCACCTCATCCTCGACCGCCGGCGCGATCTGGGCGCTGGCCAGGGACCCGGCGGAATTCGCCAAGGTGAAGGCCAACCCGGAACTGATCCCGGGCCTGGTCGACGAGTCGATCCGCTGGATGACGCCGGTCAAGCATTTCATGCGCTCGGCCACCGCCGACACCGAGCTTGGCGGCCGCAAGATCGCCAAGGGTGATTGGCTGATGCTGTGCTACGCCTCGGGCAATCGCGACGAGGAGGTGTTCGAGGACCCCGATCGCTTCCGCAGCGACCGCAAGCCCAACCGCCACGTCGCGTTCGGCTATGGCGCGCATCTGTGCCTCGGCCAGTATCTCGCCAAGCTCGAGATGCGCATCCTGTTCGAGGAGCTGCTTCCGCATCTGAAATCGCTGTCGCTCGACGGCGAGGTGAAGATGACGCAGGCCTATTTTGTGAATGGCCCGAAGAAGCTGCCGATCCGCTTCGAGGTAAACTAAGGCCTATCCGTCATTGCGAGGAGCGCAGCGACGAAGCAATCCATGTCTCAACAAGTGCTGAAATGGATTGCTTCGCTTCGCTCGCAATGACGAGCAGATCCTACTCCAGCATCTTCCGCAACTCCGCCTTCGCGACCTTCTCCAGCGTCGAGCGCGGCATCTCATCGACGAAGCGGATCTCGCGCGGCACCTTGAAGTCGGCGAGCGCCGAGCGGCAGGCGGTCATGACCTTGTCGTGCAGATCGGCGGGCAGGGCGGCGACGCCGGTTTGCGGGATGATGAACACAACCGGCACCTCGTCCAGCATCGGATGCTTCTTCGCCACCACGGCGGCTTCGCGCACGCCCGGCACCACCGCGATCACCTGCTCGATCTCGGAGGCCGCGACATTCTCGCCGCCAACCTTCAGCATGTCCTTCGAACGATCGCCGAACTTGATATAGCCGCGCTCCAGCATCGTGACGCGGTCGCCGGTGATGAAGTAGCCGTGCTCGTCAAAGCTCTCGCGCGTGGCCTTCTCGTTGTGCAGATATTCGGCGAACAGCGATAGGCCGGGGATGCCCTTGATCAGGAGATTGCCGGTCTCGCCGACGCCGGTCGCGGTGCCGTCATCGTTGGTGATGCGAATTTCGTATTCCGGCGCGGCGCGGCCGATCGACATCGGCGGGTTCGGCTGATCGACCTCGCCGATGATGCCGTGGGTGATGGTCTCGGTCATGCCCCACCAGCCGATGATCTTGATGCCGAATACGGCGAAGGCCGGCGGCTCGTTCACGGCAGTGCCCCAGAGCCGGAACTTGTGATGCTTCGGCACTTCGTGCTCCAGCAGCGCCTTCATGCAGAACGGGATCGTCGAGGTCCAGGTCGAGCCGTGATCGAGTGCCACCGGCCAGAATCGGCTCGCCGAGAAGCGCGGCTGGATCACGCAGGTGCCGCCGACCCACAGGATCGCCAGCATCGAATAGGCCAGCGCGTTGGTGTGAAACAGCGGCAGATAGGTCTGGTGCACGTCGCTCGCGTGCAGGTCCTGATGCGCGGCGTTGATCTTGGCGCCCCACAGCGCGTTGGCATGGGTCCACAGCACCGCCTTCGGCCGCGACGTGGTGCCGGAGGTGTATTGCACGCTGCACGGTGCGAGCGGATCGATCGGGCGCTTCGACCGGTCGGCGCTGTCGGCGAACAGCGCGTCAAAACTGTCGCCGCGCGCGGGCGCTTGCGCCGGCGCCTGCCCGGCGTCATGGGAGGTCACCGCGATCCAGCGCAGCCCCTTGCAGTTGGCCGATATCAGTTCGGCATAGGCCGGCTGGGTGATCGCGGCGACTGCGCCGCAATGGCCGGCGAAATATTCGATCTCGGCGGCCGCCGAGCGCGTGTTGGTGGTGACGGCGATGGCGCCGAGCTCGACGCAGGCGAACCACGACATGATCGCCTCGACGCAGTTGTCGAGATGAATCAGGACATAGTTGCCTTGCTTGATGCCGCGCTTGGCGAGGCCCGCCGCCAGCGCGCCGACCCGCTCATGGAATTCGCCGTAGCTCCAGCGCCGCGCCGGCGCATCGAACGGCGCCCAGATCAGGAACGGATGCTCGCGGCGCACCTCGGCGCGCATCGCGAGCAGCCATGGCACGTCGAGCCCGGCAAACGGCCCCACGATTCCCGGCACTGCTTTTGAATTGGTCATATGTCCTCCCGCAGCCTTGGCGGCGGCCCTTGATCTTGGTTGGCAGCAGTTCTGCCATCGGCGTGCGTCAAGAGCAAATCGGGATTTGCAGAGCAATGTTGCGCCAAAGCGATCCGTTCCGCCGCGCGGAAAGGGTGGATCTATTCTCGGCACCTATGATCGGGCGCGCTTCGCAGCCTCGCGATCGGTGGCTCGCGATGAAAGCTACTTAGCGCCATCCTCGTACGACGAGATCTCGATCAGGCTGCCGTCGGGGTCGCGGCAATAGACCGAGCGCAGCGTGCCGCGCGCGCCCTGCTTGGCCACCGGGCCTTCCTCGATCTTCACGCCGTTGGCCTTCAGATGCGCGACCACCTGCTCGGGCGTGCTCGAGGTGAGGAAGCAGAGATCGTCGCTGCCGGCCGCCTCGTGATCGGCGGTGAACCATTCCACCTTGTCGGCATCGCGCGGCCGCACGTTGATCTTCTGATTGCCGAACACCAGCGAGGTGCGCGGTGTCTTGCCCTTGCCGGGGTCGAACACCTTTACCTCCATGCCGAGGATCCTGCTGTACCAGGCAACCGAGCGCACGACATCGGTGACGTTGATCACGAGATGGTCGAGTCTATTCACCTTGACGGACATGATCGATCCTCTTTGGTCAAAAGCGCTTTCGAGCGAAGTGGACACCGGTTCGCGTG
>NZ_LGHK01000339.1 GCF_001908235.1 Bradyrhizobium sp. NAS96.2 | reverse complement strand
ATAATCTGCTTCACGGACGGTCCCCTCGTTTGAGATTGCACAACCTCATTCTGGCACACTGATGCCGTAGGGGGCCGTCCACACCATCAACCACAAACGGTCATTGTTGCGGGATGCTGAACCGACAAGTCCCGTCACAATACCCGCCGCGGCGTATGGGTCCCTGCTCCCGTGCGCAATTGCGCACTAGGCAGGGACGACACGTGGCAAGAGCTGCGCAGCGGGCTATCTAACCCGCCGGGCCGGTGTCCTCGATGATCGGGCCGAACAGCTCCCACCGCTCGCCGTTGAACTTCATCATCTGCATCTGCTTGTTGATGCGATAATCGTTCGGTCCGGTGGTGATCGACATGCCCGGCAGCGCGAGCGACGGCACGAACTTCTTCAGGCTGGTCACCTGCTTCATCAGGTTCTCGCGGGTGAGGTCGTCGCCGCACTGCTTGAGCACCTGGATCAAGAGCTCGGCCGTCGAATAGCCGTAGGTGTTGACGGTGTTGAGCTTGTCGCCTTCCGGATAATACTTGTCCATAAAGGCGAAATAGGCCTTCACGCCGGGATCGTCCTTCCACTGCGGATCGGCGGGGTCCTTGCCGTAATTGGTCGAGATGATGCCCTTGGAGATGTCGAGGCCGGCCGGCTTCAAGGTCGCCGACACCGGGCTCGCATTGATGTCGAGGATGTGGACCGGGTGCCAGTCGAGATCCGCGACCTTGCGGATCGCCTGCGCCGCGAATTTCGGCGTCGACGCGTCGTACAGCAGATCGACGCCGGCGGCCTTCAGCTTGACGATCTGGGAATCGACGGTCGGGTCGGTCAGCTCGTAGGACACCTCGGCGACGATCATGCTGGCGGCCTTGTCGCCGAGCCCGCTCTTCAGGCCGGTGATGTAGTCGCGGCCGAGATCGTCGTTCTGGTAGAAGATGCCGATCTTGGCGTTCGGATGGTTGGCCAGGATGTATTTGGCGTAGATGCGCCCTTCGGACTGGTAGTTCGGGTTGAACGCGATCGTCCACGGCGCGTTCTGCGGATCGGAGAAGCGCGACGCGCCGGTGGAGGCGAGCAGCTGCGGCACCTTCTTGGCATTCAGATATTTCTGTACGGCGGCATTTGACGGCGTGCCGATGATCTGGAAGGTGAACAAGACCTCGTCGCCCTCGACGAGCTTGCGCACCTGCTCGACCGCCTTCGGCGGCGAATAGGCGTCGTCATACTGGATCAGGTTCAGCTTGCGGCCGTTGATGCCGCCCTGGTCGTTGATCATCTTGAGGTAGGCCGCCTGGGTCTTGCCGATGCCGGCATAGGCGGATGCGGGGCCCGAGAACGGCACGGTCTGGCCGATCTTGATCTCGGTGTCGGTCGCGCCGATGTCGTACTTCTTCTGCGCGGCGGCCGATGTAACCGACAACGCGATGGCAAGCGCTGTCGCAGCGAGCAATTGCACGCTCCTCATGTCCGTGACCTCCCATGTTGCCGGTGATCTTGTCCGCAAGCGGTGGGCCAGCGGATGTCACCGTTGTCGGGGATGATGGAGGAACGCCCTGAGCATTGCAAGGCAGGGCGCCCTGCGCGCGATGTCGCGTCAGGCAAGCCAGAGCAGGATCAGTGCCAGCGCAGCGGGAGCCGCCTGCACATAAAGGATGCGACGGCTGACGGTGGCGGCGCCATAGGCGCCGGCGACGACCACGCAGAGCAGGAAGAATGTCTTGATCTGGAACGCAAAGGCGGCGTTGCCGTGCACGAGGCCCCAGATCAGTCCGGCGGCGAGGAAACCGTTATAGAGTCCCTGATTGGCGGCGAGCACCGCCGAGTCGGTTGCCTTCTCGATCGAGTTGCGGAAGGTCTTCAACCCGAGCGGCTTGGTCCACAGGAACATCTCGAGGATCAGGAAATAGATATGCAGCGCGGCCACCACCGCGACCAGAAAATTGGCAAGCACAAGCATTGTTCGGTCCCCCCAGAGCTTCGGTTCTGATTGAATCAGAACCGAAGCTCAATATCTTGTTTTGACGCGTTTTCTTCACGCGAACCGGCGTCCATCCCGCATCTAGTGCGGGACAGGCTTCGCTCGAAAACGCTCCTACCGGAATTCGGGTGGACGCTAGCACGCAGGGAGTGAATTGTATGCCAAACAGCCTGCTTCCAGAGTGACGACAATGGCCGACCGCAAGACCGCGCAGACCTTCAACCTCGACCGCCTCAAGACCCCAATCGGCACCGCGCTGCTGGTGACCGATGATGACGGCGTGCTGCGCGCGCTCGACTGGGACGACTATGAGGGACGGATGTTCGATCTGCTGCGTCTGCATTACGGTGTGGTTACCTTGCGGGACGGCCGCGCGCCGGCCGCGATGCGCAAGGCGCTCGGCGATTACTTCAATGGCGATCTCGATCGGCTGGCGGATGTCGAATGGCGCGTCGCCGGCACGCCGTTCCAGCAGAAGGTCTGGCACGCGCTGCCGAAGATTCCTCACGGCACCACCATGAGCTATGGCGCGCTGGCTATGAGACTGAAAGTGCCGAACGCGATGCGCGCGGTCGGCCACGCCAACGGCTCCAATCCGATCAGCGTAGTCGTGCCCTGCCACCGCCTGATCGGCGCCAACGGCTCGCTGGTCAAATATGGCGGAGGCCTCGAGCGCAAGCGCTGGCTGCTGCGCCACGAGGGCGTGGAGGTCTAACGGGCGACTTGTCTGCCTCCGAGGCGATCAGTCGAGATCTTCGCTCGGCATGTTTCGCAGATCGCGCACGATATAGAGGAATACGATGAGCGAAGGCATCCATGCGAGGATCGCTCCTATCAGCATCGCATCGACCGTCGTCATGGCAGCTCCTTCGAGCATGAGAGCGTTTTCGAGCGAAGCCTGTCCCGCACTAGATGCGGGATGGAGACCGGTTCGCGTGAAGAAAACGCGTCAAAACAAGAATCTGCCCCTCGGCGTCAGATCATTTTCTTCGATGGGCCGCAGGTCCTGGCGAACGGATACAGCCACTTCCAATAGGCCCTGTTGCGGTCCAATTGCCGCTTGTAGATTTCGCGGCACTTCACCGAGCAAAATTGCTCGAAGTGCCAGCTATGCCGGATCAACCCGAACGGCCGCTTGCATCCTGGATTCCCGCAGCGGCCTGTCATGACGCGGCCTCGGCATTCGAACGCGTAAACCAGCGAATGAAGTTCGCCTGACCTTGGTAGAGGCAGAGGCGTCCGCAGTAGCGTTCACCCGCCGGGTTTCGCAAACAGATGATCTTGGGCTCTTCGCTGTCGCATTGGGCACAGCGCGGTTCCGCACGCATGGCGACCTCCCTCCGA
>NZ_LGHK01000338.1 GCF_001908235.1 Bradyrhizobium sp. NAS96.2 | reverse complement strand
GCGCTCGTCAGAGCGGCCGCCGGGACGCCAGACCTCGACGAGTTGCGGCTCGGCCGGCGTCTTCGCAGCGGCGGGAGCGGCCTCGGCAGCGGCGGCTTCGGCGGGTGCAGCATCAGCGCTCGCGGCCTCCGCAGGCGCTTCGGCGCCGGGCTCGGATGTGGTCTCCACAGCGGCTTCTGCGGCAGGTGCAGGCTCGGCTGCGGCATCGGCAGCCTCAAGAGCGGGTTCTGCGGCGGCAGCGGCAGGCGCCACAGCAACCTCCGCCACAGGCTCGGGCCTGGTCTCGACGACCACGGGCGTCGCTTCGCTGGACACCACCTCGGCAAAGCCGACATCGGGCAGCAGCGCGGCCGACGGTGCGGGATCGCCGGACACCAGCTGATCGGTAGCAGATTCCGGCGCGTCGGCCGTGACTTCGGCAGCCACCTCGACCGGCGCGTCGGCGGCGGCGTCGGACGTCGCCTCGACCGGCGGCGTCTCGGCCGCGACCGTCTCGGTTGTCTCGGCGGGCACGGCCTCGGCCGGCACGGCCTCGACCGGCGCGGCCTCGACAGCCTTCGGCGGCAGCGGCGGACGGCGGTCCACGCGATAGCCGAGCGCGCGCAGGATCGAGGCGAAGTCCTCACCGGCGGAGCCGGTCAGCGAGGTCATCGCCTGGGTCACGACAAAGCCGCGGCCGTCGAACGCGCCGGCGGGCTTCTCGCCCGGCGAGGTCTCGCGCCAGGCCAGCGCCGGGCGGATCAGATCGGCGAGCCGCTCCAGGATGTCGACGCGCACCGCGCGCTCGCCGCACTGGCGATAGCCGAGCACGCGATAGCCATCGCGCGGCAACGCCTTGTCGACCGGGAACGAGGTGCGGCCGCTACTCGCCAGATGCTGCACATTCGACAGCGCAGCCATGTCGACATTGCTCTGCTTCTCGGCCCACAGCAGCGAGGCCAGCGAGCGCGCCGCGGGCTTCAGCAGCTGCGGGAAATAGATGTGGTAGGCGCCGAACCGCACGCCGTATTTGCGCAGCGCCGCGCGCGAGGGCTGGTCGAGATCCTTCATCTCGGCCGCGATCTTCGTCCGCTCCAGCACGCCGAGCGCCTCGACGAGCTGGAAGGCGATACCGCGGGCGATGCCCTGCAAATCCTCGGCCTTCGACAGTTCGAACAGCGGCCCGAGCAGTTTCTCGATATGGGTCTTGAGCCAGAGGTCGAGCCTGGTCTGCACGGCCTCGCGCGAGGCGCCGGTCAGCCGCTCGTCGGAAATGATCCGCAGCCGCGGATGCAGCGCGTCGTCGGCCGCGACCAGCTTGGCGACCGCATCGCCGGTCCAGCGGATGGTGCCGTCGGAGGTCAGCACGAATTGCTCGTCGGGCGCCGCACCCAGTTTCTCGGCGCGCGCATCGATCTCGCGCGCCAGCACCTGCTGGGCGGCGGCTTGCAGCGCCTTGGCGTCGCTGCCGGCCTCGGCCGCATCAGGTGCGAAGGTGAAACCATCGAGCCGGCCGATCACATGGCCTTCCACGATCACTTCACCGGTCTTGCCAATTTCCGTATTCAAAACTGAGTTCTCCCGCAGGCGGCGCATCAATACACTGGTCCGCCTGTCAACGAAACGCTCCGTGAGCCGTTCATGCAGCGCATCGGATAATTTATTTTCGAGCTCGCGCGTGATCCCCTGCCAGTGGTCCGGGTCGTAGAGCCAGTCGGGCCGGTTGGCAACGAAGGTCCAGGTCCGGATCTGCGCGATCCGGCCCGAAAGCGTGTCGATATCGCCGTCGGTCCGGTTGGCCTGGTCGACCTGGGCGGCAAACCATGCGTCAGGGATACGCCCCTTTTGCATCAGGAAGCCATACAGCGTGGTCACGAGTTCGGCATGGGCGGCCGGCGACAGCTTCCGGTAGTCCGGAACCTGGCAGGCCTCCCACAGCCGCTCCACGGCCTTAGGCCCATGCGCCCATTCGCGCACCTCGGCGTCGCGCGCGACATGCTCGAGCACGCGCAGGTCCTCGGCGACAGGGGCCCGCGTCAGTGCCTCATGATTGGGCGACAGCGCCAGTGACACCTGCAACGCGCCGAGCGAGGAGAAATCGAGCTTCGCGTTGCGCCATTGCAGCATCTTGACGCTGTCGAACGTGTGGTTCTGCAGCGCATTGACGAGCTCCGGCTCGAACGGCGCGCAGCGTCCCGTCGTGCCAAACGTGCCATTGCGCGTCGCGCGGCCGGCGCGGCCCGCGATCTGGGCGAATTCGGCCGGCGTCAGCCGGCGGAACTGGTAGCCGTCATATTTGCGGTCGGAGGCGAAGGCGACGTGATCGACGTCGAGATTGAGCCCCATGCCGACCGCGTCGGTGGCGACGAGATAATCGACGTCGCCGTTCTGGAACATCGCGACCTGCGCATTGCGCGTGCGGGGCGAGAGCGAGCCCAGCACCACGGCCGCGCCACCATGCTGGCGGCGGATCAATTCGGCGATCGCGTAGACTTCGTCCGCGGAGAACGCGACGATTGCGGTGCGTCGCGGCTGCCGCGTGATCTTGCGGTCGCCGGCGAATTCGAGCTGCGACAGACGCGGCCGCGTGATGATCGAGGCGCCCGGCAACAGCCGCTCGATCATGGGGCGCATCGTCGCAGCGCCCAGCAGCAGCGTCTCGTCGCGGCCGCGGCGATTGAGGATGCGGTCGGTGAAGACATGCCCGCGCTCGAGATCTGCCGCGATCTGGATCTCGTCGACGGCGAGAAAGGACACATCGAGATCGCGCGGCATCGCTTCCACGGTCGAGACCCAGAAGCGCGGCGCCTTCGGCTTGATCTTCTCCTCACCGGTCACCAGCGCGACATTGTCGACGCCGGCGCGGTCCGCGATCTTGTTGTAGACCTCGCGCGCGAGCAGCCGCAGCGGCAGCCCGATCAAGCCGGACGAATGCGCCAGCATGCGCTCGATCGCCAGATGCGTCTTGCCGGTGTTGGTCGGCCCCAGCACCGCGGTGACGCCTGCACCGGGCGCGCGGTCATTTCCGAACGAAGTTGAGAAAGCCATATTTTGCAGGTGTTTCTTGTTGCGGCGGCTGACTGTCAACCGTCATTGCGAGGAGCGAAGCGACGAAGCAATCCAGCCATCCGCGCATGCTCGAAAGAGTGGATTGCTTCGCTTCGCTCGCAATGACGAAAAAACAGTCGAGGGCATCATCTGGGCCGAATCTGTCTCACAATGCGACGCTTTCCGCGCCGCCCTTAAGCTTCGGAACGAGTCTAGAACGAATCGCGGCCGAATCGCTGACTCCATTCCAGGCTCGAAACGTTCACCGCAACATCTCGGGTAGGCTGACGGCGGCGGCACTAGATCAAGTTTGAGAGGGCTCCACAAGCTGGGGATATGCGGACTGAATTCCTTAAGTTCCAGGGGTGACCGAGTCGAATCAGAAGCGGGCAAGAGTCAACTGGATTCCGGTGACGTTTGTTGCATTCCCTTGCGTTCGGGAAGCGCCTCGAAAGCACCCTCTCCCCTTGTGGGAGAGGGTGGATTCGATGCGGCAGCATCGAATCCGGGTGAGGGGTCTGTCTCCGCGGAGAGAACCCCTCATCCGTCGCGGACTGCGTCCGCGCCACCTTCTCCCACAAGGGGAGAAGGTGAAGGGGCTACTGCGTCTTTGCCACGCGCGGCGGCGCGGCTGTCGTCACGAACGACGTCGCTTCCAGCATGGCCTGGCCGAGCGGGGTCGGGATCGTCATGCGGAACGGCACCAGAAGGCGGGTGCCTGCGATCGGCACGAAGGCGATCTCGATGTTGCGCTGGGCGGCGAGGTATTTGATCACGGGGCGATCCGGGATGTAGCCCGAGATCGGCACGAAATAGAGCGCGCAGACCAACGCCGGGCCGTGATAGCCGCGCTCGGCCTTGACGATCTCGACCCGCTTGAAATCCAGCTTGAGGTCGTAGCGCATGCGGCCGTCGAACACGCCGGCGCCGGTGCGGCAGACGTCCGGGCTCATCAATTCGGCATTGCCGGGCGCGCGCAGGAACGAGCCGGTCATCGGATCGAACACGTTCTTCTTCTGCGCCTCGGTCACCGGCAGGCGGTCGGCATCGACCGGCGGCTCCGGCTCGATCGCGGATTCCTTGATGCCGCCATTGGCGAGCACCATCCGGATCGTCTCGGACTTCTTCGAGGTGGTGGTGGTCGCGGTGTAGGACGAGGCCACGAGCGAACCGCTGACGACGCGGCCCTGCGAGGCGCCCGAGCCGGTGCCGCCGGAAAATGCCTTCAGGAGGCCCGCGGTGCCGCCCTGGGCTGCGGCCGAGAAGGTGTCGTCGCCGATTTCGATGGTCCAGCTGCCCTTGCCGACCGGGATACCAGCGAGCGTCGCCTCATACTGGGCGTCGAGCCGCCCCTGCGCGCTGGCGCGTTCGGCACAAAACAGCAGCAAGGCACCCGCGCACAGGCCGAGGAGCCGGCCGAGCGGGGGCAAAATGGCAATGGCGGTGGTCACTTAACCTACCTGACGGTCCTGCTATCGGCGCTCTATTCGCTGTCCATCGGGACGTTCAATTCGGCCGGACAACGTGCGCATCTCTTATGGAACCAAGACTTGCAGCCGAATACGCCCTTTATATGGTTGCCATTTCAGCTGTTAAGTGGCTGGAACGGCTTATGAACCGGCATTCTCCGGTAGCGCCATGCAGCGATATAATCTTGACGCTTGGGCGATCTCCCCCTATACACCCGCGGTTCCTGGAAAATGGACGCGAATTCAAAACCCCCGCGCGGGCCGTGCGAATGCACGCCTGACAGAGAGGCGGGGATGGAAAAGGATTTTGTAAGATGTCCCGGCGCTGCGAACTGACGGCCAAGGGCCCCCAGACGGGCCACAAGGTGAGCCACTCGAACATCAAGACCAAGCGGCGCTTCCTGCCGAACCTGGCCAACGTGACCTTCATCTCGGATGCGCTCGGCCGCAACGTGCGCCTGCGCGTCTCGACCAACGCGCTGAAGAGCGTCGACCACAATGGCGGCCTCGACGCCTATCTGCTCAAGGCCAAGGCCGACGTGCTCTCGCCCCGCGCCCTCGAACTGAAGCGCGCGATCGAGAAGAAGGTCGGCAAGCCGGCGCCGGTGAAGAAGGCGAGCTGAGCGAAGCTGCGACAGCGGAATTCGCGGAGAGAGAGTTTTGAACGGCCGGGTCGATGACCCGGCCGTTTTTGTTTTCTCGGCGCGTGAGCTGCAGCAACTGTCCGCTCGAAGCGGCCTCAAACACACGCCTCTGGGTACTACTCGGCAGCTAACATGATTTCATGCAGATTGCCGATGCGATCCAAAACGGCCGAGTATTGATCTTTTTGCAGCAGACGCAGTTCATCGGTGAGGTGAATTCTCTTCGCGTCATTCGGAATCACATCAGACCCTACGCCATCCAACGACAGTGTTCCCAAGATCAATTGCTGCCCAGGAAGGACGCGTGAGAAGATGAATTGAAAGATGGCTGCAGCGTTATCTTTGTCTTGCTCTTGTTGCAGCGGAGAATCGAGAACGAGGGGACAAACGATCGACGGATTAAAATTGGCCATGGTTTTAAGGAAGGCAAATTGCTGAGCTAGCAATGATCGCGGCAAATCACTCCCTAGCGCGTTTGT
>NZ_LGHK01000337.1 GCF_001908235.1 Bradyrhizobium sp. NAS96.2 | reverse complement strand
AGCGATTGCCACGATCGCATCAAACAGGCCGGACATATGGATGACAGCGATCCGAACCGTTCCAGAAAGCTCTTGTAACACGGGGGCCGTCCACATATGGGTCCCTGCTTTCGCAGGGACGACAGAGAATATGTGGCGCGCGCACGAGGCTTATTCAGTGCCATCACCCGCGCATGCGCATGCGGATGAACTGCCCGCCCCCTACTTCTCCAAATACTTCTTCATCTCGGCGATCAGGCCGTCGCGCAGCTCGGGGCGCTTGAGACCGAAGGCGATGTTGGCGCGGAGGAAGCCGGGCTTGGAGCCGCAATCGTGGCGCTCGCCCTCGAACTCGACGCCGTAGAACTTCTGCGTCCTGGCGAGCCCGATCATTGCGTCGGTGAGCTGGATCTCGCCGCCGGCGCCGCGCTCCTGCGTGGCCAGGATGTTGAAGATCTCCGGCTGCAGGATGTAGCGGCCGGTGATCGACAGGTTCGACGGCGCGGTGCCCTTCGGCGGCTTCTCGACCATGCCGTCGACCTCGAAGATGTTGCCGGTGCGCTTTCCGACGCCGCAGATGCCGTATTGATGGGTGAGCTCGTCGGGCACCGCCTCGACCGCGATCACGTTCGACTTCTCGCCCAGCTTGTTGGCGGCGTCGATCATCTGCTTCAGGCAGCCCGGCGTGTTCAGCACCAGCTCATCCGGCAGCACCACTGCAAACGGCTCGTTGCCGACGATGTCGCGCGCGCACCACACCGCGTGGCCGAGCCCGAGCGGCGCCTGCTGCCGGGTGAAGCTCATCGCGCCGGCCTCGGGCTGGTTCTGCGCCAGGATGTCCTGCTCGGTCTTCTTGCCGCGCTGCGCGAGCGTGGTGTCGAGCTCGAACATGCGGTCGAAGTGATCCTCGATGACGCCCTTGTTGCGGCCGGTGACGAACACGAAGTGCTCGATGCCGGCTTCCCTCGCTTCGTCGACCACGTACTGGATCAGGGGCTTGTCGACGATCGTCAGCATCTCCTTCGGCATCGCCTTGGTGGCAGGCAGCACGCGGGTACCGAGACCGGCGACGGGAAAGACGGCTTTGCGGATCTTCATGGGATTATCGGGAGCCCTTGAAATGGGTGGGACGACGGCGCGAAATGAATCGCACCTTGGTACCTCGTTTTGCAGCCGCCAACAAAGGCGGATGTGTGGTGCGGCTTAATTCCGCCGTTCCCGTCAGCCAATGCGGGCCACGACGAAATCGCGCCCATGTTAAGTTATTGGAAACCGTCCCGGGTCCTTCTGGAACAGCACGTTTTTTGACAGGCACACGACAAATGCGCTCGATGGGAACATCACGGACCAGGCTTTTCAGCGCGAGCCTGATCGCGCTGGCGCTGCTGCTGCCCGGCAGCACGCAGGCTCAATCGGCGGGCAACGGCCTGACCAACCTGATCGACAGCATCTTTTCCGGACCGAACGCCGCGACGCCGCCGCAGGCCGCGACCGGACAGGACGGCGCCGCGCCGCCCTGGAGTGGCGAAGACGGCGCCTCCGGCCATCCGCTGATGACCGCTGCCGCGATCCGCCAGGCCGCGTCCGACTTCCCGAATTGCGTCGCCGCGATGTGGCCAGATGCCGCACGGCGCAACATCACGCAGCAGAATTTCGAGCGCTTCACCGCCGGCCTGCAGCCCGATCTGCGCATCATGGACCTGTTGGATTCGCAGCCGGAGTTCACCAAGGCGATCTGGGATTATCTCGACATCCTGGTCAGCGACACCAGGCTCGCCAAGGGCCGCGAGATCCTTGCCAAATACAAGCCGCAGTTCGACGCGACCGAGAAGACCTATGGCGTCGATCGCTATATCATCGCGGCGATCTGGGGCATCGAGTCGAACTACTCGACCCAGATGGGCGATCGCAGCGTGGTGCAGTCGACCGCGACGCTCGCCTGCATCGGCCGCAGGCAGGCCTATTTCAAGGACGAATTCCTGTCGGCGCTTGAAATCCTCAACCGCGGCGATCTCAGGCCCGAGCAGATGCGCGGCTCCTGGGCCGGTGCGTTCGGCCCGACCCAGTTCATGCCGACCGCGTTCAAGCGCTACGCTGTCGACGGCGATGGCGATGACCGCCGCGACGTCGTCGACAATCCGAGCGATCTGATCGCCTCGACCGCCAACAATCTGAAGAAGGACGGCTGGCAGACCGGCGCGAGCTGGGGCTACGAGGTCGTGCTGCCGCAAGGCCTGAACTACATGCTGGCCGACCGCGCCAAGGTGATGCCGCTGTCGCAATGGGAGCAGCTCGGCGTCAAGCGGCCGGGCGACCAGCCGTTCCCGCGGCCATCCGACAAGGCCTATCTGCTGGCGCCGGCGGGCGCCGAGGGGCCGGGCTTCCTGATGCTGCAGAACTTCAGGGTGATCATGAAATACAACCCGGCCGAGGCCTATGCGCTCGCGATCGGCCATTTCGCCGATCGCCTGCGCGGCGGGACGCCTTTCGTGCAGCCCTGGCCGCGCCAGGAGCGGGTGCTATCGCGCGCCGAACGGCTGGAACTGCAGCAGTTGCTGGCCCAGCGCGGTTTCTACAAGGGCACGCCTGACGGCCAGTTCGGCGGCCAGACCCGCGAGGCGCTGCGCGGCTTCCAGGTCTCGATCGGCGCCCCGGCCGACGGTTTTGCCACCTCCGAGGTGCTGGAGCGGCTGCGGGGGCGGTAGCCGACGGCCACAGGTAGCCCGGATGAAGCGCAGCGAAATCCGGGGTTCTCACCGGTGCGGTTGGTCTGTTCCCGGATTACGCTTCGCTCCATCCGGGCTACGGCTCAGCGATGACAGGGAATTTGGCCCCCTCCCCCGAAAGTAACCGTGAAATCCGATATTTGCCGCCCGCCTTGACGGTGGCCGGGGGCACCCGATTTATGGTGGAAAAGCTGCCCGCTTGCGGCCCGATTCCGCTAATATGCTCACGTACTTCCAGATCATTTGCGACCGAACCCGATGCGAGAGCCGAAGTCCTTCCTGCGCGTATTCACCGAAGCCGGGCCGCTGGTCGCGCTGGCGGTGGCGCTTGCGCTGTTGATCGGCATCGCGCAGCCGGCCTCGGCGCAGTTCTTCGGTTTCCCGGGCTTCGGCGGCGGACCACCGCAGCCGCAGCGCCGCGCTCCACCGCAGCACGGCGGTGGCGGCGGCTGGTTCGGGGGCGATTTCTTCGCGCCGTTCCAGCAGCAGCAACCGCAATCGCAGCCGCAACGGCCGCGCGAGGATTTCTCCCGTGCACCGCCGCCGGCCAAGCGCGAGGCTGCGGCCGAGCGCAATGTGCTGGTGATCGGCGACGCGATGGCCGACTGGCTCGCCTATGGCCTGGAGGATGCCTATTCCGACCAGCCCGACATGGGCGTGATCCGCAAGCACAAGACGGTCTCCGGCCTGATCCGATACCAGCCCAAGGGCGACCCGGCGGATTGGGCTGCGGCCGCCAAGGGCATTCTCGCCACCGAGAATCCCGACGCCATCGTCGTGATGCTCGGCCTCAACGACCGCACCGCGATCCGCGAACCGGTGGTGGAGAAGAAGGTCGACAAGAAGGACGAGAAAAAGGACGCGCGCGGCAAGCCGGATGCAAAACCTGGCGACAAGCCCGATGCCGCCGCCAAGACCGATGGCAAGACCGATAGCAAGGCGGACAATAAGCCGGCCGAGACCGAGCCAGCGGCCGACGACGCCGAGAGCGACTCGCAGGCCGCGCCGGAAAAGACCGCGCGCTCGCCCAACGGCCTCTATGAATTCCGCGACGACCGCTGGGTCGAGCTCTACGGCAAGAAGATCGAGGAATTGATCAACGTGCTGAAGAGCAAGGGCGTGCCGGTGCTGTGGGTCGGCCTGCCGGCGATCCGCGGCCAGAAGGGCACGTCGGACATGCTGTTCCTCGACGCGCTCTATCGCGACGGCGCCGGCAAGGCCGGCATCACCTATGTCGACGTCTGGGACGGCTTTGTCGACGAGGCCGGCCGCTTCATGCAGAAGGGCCCGGACTTCGAAGGCCAGCCGCGCAAGCTGCGCTCCGATGACGGCGTGTTCTTCACCAAGGCCGGCGCGCGCAAGCTCGCGCATTATGTCGAGCGCGAGGTGACGCGTCTGCTCGCGGTGCGCAGTGGCCCGATCGCGCTGCCGAGCGAACCGGCAACGCCCGAGACCAGCACCGAGCCCGGCAAGCCGGCGCCGCGGCCGCTGGCGGGCCCGGTGCTGCCGCTGGTCGCCTCCACGGTCGGCACCGATCAATTGCTCGGCGGCCCCGGATCGCGGCCTGCCGCGGTCGATGCGCTCGCCGCACGCACGCTGGTGAAGGG
>NZ_LGHK01000336.1 GCF_001908235.1 Bradyrhizobium sp. NAS96.2 | reverse complement strand
CATCGGTACCGCGTCCCCTCTCCCGCTTGCGGGGGAGGGCTAGGGTGGAGGTTCTCTCCGCGAGTCACATCGTGGAGAGAGCCCCCACCCGGCGCTGCGCGCCGACCTCCCCCGCAAGCGGGAGAGGTGCAGCGACTCTGCCGCACCATTCGATCCTATCTCATCGCGCTTTAGCGCCCGCCACGCGGCGCCGTGGCGCATCCGCATAGCGCGCGGCCATCGCGCCGGTGAGTTCTGCCATCTTCTCGCGCAGCTCGTCGGGCGCGATCACCTCGGCCTCGGCGCCGAGCCGCAGCAGCTCGCTCGCCGCGTGCCATACCGTCTTGCCGACCGGCATGGTGGCGACGCGCCAGCCGTCGCTGTCGGTGCCATCGGCGAGCCGCATCCGCGCCTTCACGTAAGGATGCGCCAGCGCATCGAACAGCTTCAGCCCGAGCGGCGACAGCCGCACCGTGGCCTCGTTCGGATGCAACTCGGCCTCGAGCCGCTCGATCGAGACACGCCAATAGGCAGCGAGGTCGAAGTCCGCCGGCCGCGCGAACGGCGTCTCCAGGACGGTGCAATCCAGCACCCGCGCGACGCGGTAGGTGCGCACATTGCCGTCGACGAGGCCCGCGAGATACCAGCTGCCGCCCTTCAGCACGAGGCCGAGCGGCGCCGCGCGCCGCCGTTTCTCGGCCTTCCAGCTCTGGTAGCGGATATCGATCAGGTTTTCGCGCAGCACGGCGCCGGCGATGGCGCGCAGATGCTTCGGCTCCTCGGTCTCGCCGAACCAGCCGGGCGCGTCGAGATGGAAGCGCTGCTGCATGCCCCTTGCATTGGAGCGCAGATTGTCCGGCAGCGCCGCCATCAGCTTGGTCTGCGCCGCCATCATCGCGGCGTCGAGGCCGAGCGCGGCGGCGGGTCCCGGAAGGCCGGCCATGAACAGCGCCTCGGCCTCGTCCTGCGACAGCCCGTTCAGCCGCACCCGATAGCCGTCGAGCAGGCGATAGCCGCCCTCGGCGCCGCGGTCGGCATAGACGGGCACGCCGGCGGCGGCCAGCGCATCGATGTCGCGATAGATCGTGCGCACCGAGACCTCGCAGGCCTCGGCCAATTCGGGCGCGGTGACCTGCCCCCGCGCCTGCAGGGTGGTGAGGATGGAAAACAGCCGGCTCGCGCGCATGGGAAAATCATACCTGACACAGGATGTCAGGTATAGGCGGACATAAGGAGGCCATGCCCTGTCGGCGCAAGGAGACCTGCCCATGACCACCACCGACCGCGTTACGCTGTATTACTCGCCGCAGAGCCGGGCCACCGGCACCCGCGTGCTGCTGGAGGAGCTCGGCGCGCCCTATGATCTGCACATCCTCAACATGAAGGCAGGCGAGCAGCGCAAGGACGCCTATCTCGCCATCAATCCGCTCGGCAAGGTGCCGGCGATCCGCCACGGCGACGCGCTGGTGACCGAGCAAGTCGCGATCTTCATCTATCTCGCCGATCTGTTTCCGCAGGCCGGCCTGACGCCGGCGCTGAACGACCCGCGCCGCGGCCCGTATCTGCGCTGGATCGCCTATTACGGCTCCTCATTCGAGCCGGCCGTGATCGACCATTTCATGAAGCGCGAGCCGGCGCCGATCACGCAGTCGCCCTATGCCGATTACGACACCATGCTGGGTGCGCTCGAGACGCAGCTCGCAAAAGGGCCCTATCTGTTCGGCGACCAGATCACCGCGGCCGACATCCTGTGGGGCGTCGCGCTGAGCTGGACCATGATGTTCGGCATCGTGCCGAAAAGGGACGTCTTCGTCCGCTACGCCGAACGCATCACCGCGCGGCCGGCTTTCGAGCGGATCTCGAAGGCCGACGACGAGATGGCGGCGCAGCATGCGGCCGCCGCGGGAGTGTGATACGGATCGTGCCGATGGCGAAAGTCCTGCACAGCACCAACTGCTTCAACACCCTGATCCGCGTCGCCGAGGATTGCCCGGCGCAGCGCGGCGAGGAGCCGCAGCCGCGCGGCGGCCAGCCGACGGTCGCCGTGCTGCAATTCCGGATGATTTCAGGCGCGCCCTACAAATACACCTCCGACGACGTGGTGTTCGCCACGTCGTCGGCCGGCCGCGCGCTCGATGCGAAAGCCGCGAAGAAGGAGCGCAACCTCGCCCGCGAGACCTTCTTCTCGCGCGGCCAGGCCTGCATGCGCGCCTCGCCGCTCGGAAAACGCTTCGGCTGGGGCGTGCACGCCGACGCCGAAGGCCGCATCGCGATCTACGCCGTCGACAGCAAACGCTACCAGGCGCTGGCGCGCGACCCTGACATCACCCAGACGCGCGCGATGCGGAGCAAGCGGGCGTGAGGTGCTCCCCTTATCCTCCCCTGGAGGGGGAGGATCGGTTCGCATGCAATGCGAACCGAGGTGGGGTGAAGGTCTCTCCAAGCAGGCGCTGCCCGTGCTGAGAGATCACGCCACCCCGTCTCACATTCCGCTGCGCTCCATGTGAGCCGACCCTCCCCCTCCAGGGGAGGGTGGTATCAGTGCGTTCCTGCTAGACCCGTCGTCCTGAGAGCCTGACTGAAAAAGGGGTGAGTGACCTGAGTGGGGCGTGATTCCATCGGATTTGCAAAGATTCGAGGGAGAGCACGATGCCCTGGACTGAGATCACTCGGGAGCAATATCGGCGGGACGAACTGCGTTATGCAAGCGATATGACCGATGCGG
>NZ_LGHK01000335.1 GCF_001908235.1 Bradyrhizobium sp. NAS96.2 | reverse complement strand
TGCGCGGTGTGCTGAGCTCGTGCCCGGCTTCCGTTAAAATGCTGGCGGCTGAAATGATGTGGCTACTATTGCTATGTCCCAGCAACGTATCGATCGATAGAAAACGCGAAACCATAAAAACAATTTGGAATTGGTCAGAGAACCAATTTCCGGAGCAAAGTAGGTGGCTATCCGACACGGTACTGCAAGGGATTGGAAGCGGCGGGCCAGGCTTTAGCAATCACCGTCCCCGTGAACTGGCGTTTTGCCTCGCTTTTTTGTTGGCCTTTCGAAAGCTTCCTCAGGATGAGCGCACCAAGCTGCTGTCGAATTCCTGGACCTTCGCAGAGTGGCTCCAGCAAGTTCCGGATGCCCAAGCGCGTCAGTTTCGACACATGTTACTTTATTTGCTGTTTCCGGACGATTTCGAACGCGTGTTTTCGGCCGGTGATCGGAAAGCAATAGCCGAACATTTTGCGAAGCTTTCGCGGGCTCAGACAAACGGGATGGCTGCAGTCGAGCTCGATAAGGTGTTGCGTAAGACGAGAGATGACTTGGAGCAGAAGTACCAGACCAACAAACTGGACTTCTATCGCGCCCCTCTGAAAGAGCTTTGGCAGAGTGATTTGACAGTACTTGAGACTGCGTTAACTGCGGACCATGTGAAGAAAGCAATCGCCGAAATCGACCAGGAAGGCGTCCCGAAAGACGCGGCCTCGTCGACTTACGACTTGGTGCAGGGAGACAAGCGATATCCTCCAAAGTTGGTTCTTTCGCTAGCGTTCAAGCACGCCGCGGGAAAAGAACTGCCTAGGCATGATTTCGCAGGGGGAGAGGACACATGGGCTTTCCGCGTCCTTAGGCAGCTTGGATTCTCCATTGTGCCGAAGAAGTTCATAAATGACCTAGTCGATAGATTCTTGGCGCAGGCAAACGGAGGCCAGGATCTGCGCACAAGTGATTATCCGAAGGAGTATCGAG
>NZ_LGHK01000334.1 GCF_001908235.1 Bradyrhizobium sp. NAS96.2 | reverse complement strand
TCCTCCGGTCGGGCTACGCCCTCCCTTCGGTCCGTCCCCATCGGCGCAGTCTCATCCTGATTGTCGCTGGAGTCTCACCCTGATCGCCGCCGCGCAAAACGACCTCTTTCGAGTTTTTTCGTAAATAGGCATGCTCCCTGGCCGTCATGCCAGATCACTTTCAATAGATCGCCCCTGCGTCCACGGAAGCAGAACAAATGACCACTCAGCGGATCACGGCGCAGCACCTCTTGCACCTGCAACGACAATGAAGCGAAGCCTTTGCGCATGTCGGTGTGGCCCGTCGCCAGCCACACCCGAACTCCCGTAGGAACAGGAATCATCGTGGATCCAAAATCTCGATGATCCGGCGAAGCGCCTCAACGTCGACGCCCGCATCGACAATGACGCGCCGCCCGCCAGCCAGCTCGATCTCGATCCGACGCTCCGTCGAATCTGCGGTCGCGCTCTCCGATGATACCGCCACCGACGCCGCGGGCACCTCCTCGGCCACAACTGCCCTGACAAAGCCAGCCTCGGATTTAGTCCGGGTCGCCGCGAAGGCTCTTCGCCAAGTCACCAACAGAGAACGCGACAAGCCGTATCGCCGCGCTGTCGCCGCAACCACGCGGGGCTCGGACAGGCTTTCTAAAACAATCCGCGCCTTCTCCTCCTCAGACCAACGGCGGCGCCGGCCTGTATCAACCACTTCCAGTCGATTCAGCGTACTGATCGTATGGCTGTCCATACGTACAGTTCTCAACCATCAGGCCAGCCCGCGGCAAGGCGGCTCTCCTCGGAGGCTTACCCAACGTTTGAGCATGTAGTCGATCGGTTCGGCGACGGATGCAGAGCGCGACAGGCGGGCACGCTCATCGCGCAGCCAGGCTTCCAGGACCGTCAAATGAGGCGCGCTTTGTTCATGTCGCACCCGCAGCCGCTTCTGCGTTCTTGCCGCGCCGGGCATTGGCGGCAATATCCGCTAACTCGAAGAACTGCCGCCTTGCGTGCGCCCAACTTGCGTCAGGACAAGTCCTGGAAAGGAGGAAGAATGTGATCTGAAACCTTTCAACGTGACCCAGAGGGTTCGACGCCCTCCCGGCAAAGGCGGAGCCCGCCAGCCGGAAGCGAGTCTTGCATGGGTGGCGGCAACGTCACTCGTGAAGCGTAGACAGCAG
>NZ_LGHK01000333.1 GCF_001908235.1 Bradyrhizobium sp. NAS96.2 | reverse complement strand
GGCCGCGAAGCGCGCCGCCGCATGATTGCGCGCCAGCGTCGCGATCCGCAGCAGCCGCTCGGGCTGGGCATCCCATAGCGTGGGGAAGGCTTCCTCGCGCTGTGCCGGCGCACGCGCGCCGACATGGCGATGCGTGAGAGCCCTCGCATTGAAGTGGCTGGTCGGGGCCGCGGCATGCAGCAGGTGGCTGACGCTCCAAACCCGGCTGAGCGCCTCGGCAGCATGGGGGACAGGACGATAGCTGCGTTCGATCCGGATATGCTCGGTCCACGTCGCCGGCTTGATGCCGTCGGCGTCGGTGAAGGCGAGGAGGAGCTCGCTCGCCATCGCCGTGAACGCGTCCTGTCCGAGCTCGGCGCGCTTGCGCAGCATGCGCCAGGCGCGCCGCTTGAAGTAGAGCAGGGTCTGGTCGGACAGCGCGATGCGCGGAGCGGTGCTCTGCAGTTCCTCGCTGAGCTTCAGCGCCTGGCGCGAACCGGGCAGCCAGACGCGGTCGTTGTAGACCCGGCCGCGATAATACATCGGCGCCGCCAGCTCGAACTGCCGCGCGGTTGCAGCGAACAGCGGGCCGTCGTCGGTGAGATCGGCATATTTGAACAGGCGCCGCAGCACCTGCACGTAGGGCGGCCGCGGGCTCATCGCGCGCACGGCTGCGAGCAGCGTCTTGTGCGCGGCGCTGTCTGCGAGCGCATGGTGGGCGAGCGCAATGAGGAACCGATTGGCGAAACCCGGCTGAGCCGAGTTCGCCGCCAGCAGGGCCTGGATCAGGCCCGCGCCATTGCCGTTCGCCAGCGCCATCTCGATGTCGCGGGTCGCCGCGGCATCCGTCGTTCGCGGCAGCGACAGCCGCGGCGCCGATCGCCGCGCGCCCATCAGTTCACTTGCGAGGGCATAAGCCGCGTAGTCCCGCGTCACCAGGCTGACATTGATGTCGGCGCAGCGGCGCAGCAGATCGGCGGCGTCGGCGCCGCCGCAGCGCGCCAGCGCATAGACGAGGCTGTAACTGGCATCCGTCGCGCCGGTCTTCTCGGCGAAGGCGGCGAGTTGGGGATAGGCGGCTGTGAGCCGGATCACACCGAGGCGCCAGAACAGGCGGTCGCGCTCCTTCTCGGGCCACGCACTGCGCGCGCAGACCGCGAGCTTCCTGAGCAATTCCGTGTCGCGTCCGTTGGCATCGACTCCAGCATCCGGAACGGTCAGCGGCGGTGCATCGCCGTCGATGCGGCGATAGCCGTCGTTGATCTTGGACACCACGACACTATCGAACAGCTTTTCGGCATTCGCGTGGGTGACCGGCGATGGGGTCTTGGTTCCATCCCTTAGCGACGTGCCGCGACGGCCATATCTGAAATTGACCAGATAGCGTGCGTCGTTGTCGGCGCGTTCCAGATCGACCAGATCGACTTCATAGAGCTTGTCGGATCTGCCTTCCTTCATCCAGAGGCGAACGGAGCGAACGACGTGCATTGACCACCCTGGGATGTCCGGGGCGGATTACATCGCAAGCCGGCCGTGCCGCGTCAATGGGGCGACGTCGAGGCGCTAGCCGATGCGGTCCTGTAACACCGGTCGGGTAGAGTGGCGGATGCATGGCCTTGCTGGTATGGCGCTGCCGACCGGAGGCGGCCGCGTCTCCGATCGCGCCGCCGCGGGCCTGCCCACCCGGAGCATCCGATGATCCTTGCTAGCTACGTCTACCGTGCCGTCTCCAACTTCGTGTTCCTGGGGCTGGTCTATTTCACGCTGAACCTGCTGGAAAAATACGAGCAGCGCGCGACGGTCGCGATCCTGGTCCTGGTCTATGCGGTGATGCATGCACTGTCCGGCCTGCGCTCGTTCTATTTCTTCCAGCGCATCGAGCGCCTCGAAGGCGAGACACGGCGGCTGGCCGCAGCGGCCGGCGAGGGGCCGAATGCCGCAGCCTCGCGCAAGCAGATCGTCGCCGATGTCACCGAGCTCAGGCATGCCGGCGAGATCAAATCCTACATCGACATCTTCTTCCTGGCGCTGGTGATCCTGCTCTGCGTCGCCAAGATCGTGGCCAGCTAGAGCGGGCTAGTCCGGCACGCGCTTGCCGGCCGCCGAGGCTTCGGCGCGCGGGGTTCGCTTGGCGACGTGGACCGCCGCGTTGCTCGCAGCCGGCGGCGCGACATGGAGGGGCGCGCCGTGGCCTCTGCCATGCGCCGCCGCGGGGATCTGATGCGCGGCCTGCTTCGGATGCCCGGCCTGGCGTGCCGAGATCGCCTGCGCGCGCGGTGCACCGGCGGCTGGACCAGCCGCGCGCTGTGCGAGGCGACGATTCGCCGCGAGCAGGGTCAGGTCCAGCGCTTCGGGAACGCGAAAGACGTCGGCCGCCGGGATCGGCAATGTCGAGACCGGTGCGAGCTGCGCGACCTGCGGTTGCGGCCACAGCGTGCGGACGGGCGCACCGACGCGTGCGCGCTGCGCGTGGTCGAGAGCGTCCGCATAACGCCAGTCCATGTCGGCAAACACCGGTGCCGGCAGCGTCCGCGTCGCGGTGAAGACGAAGTTCGGAATTCTCGGCCAGCGCGTGGTCGCCACGGTCTCGGTCGGCGGATGCATGAACCATTGCTGCGGCTGGGTCGGTGTTGCCGGACGGTCGGCGGTCGCGGGCACGACATGGACGATGCGGTAGCCGCGCTCCCTGAGCGTGTTGAGGATGCGCGGCAGCGCTGCCACGGTGCGCGGCTGGATGTCGTGCAGCAGAAGGATGCCCTTGTGCTTGGCCTCGATCCGCTGGATCGCGAGGTCGTAGACCCGCTGCGGCGAGATGTGGCGCCAGTCGTCAGCCGGGAAGTCGGCGCTCCAGACCTGGATGCCCTGGGACGCCAGATAGGCCTCGGGGATCTCGGCACGCATCAGGCCGGGAATCCGGAAGAACGGCGCGAGCTTGCTCTTGTCGCCGTTGAGTGCGGCGAGCGTCGAGGCGATGCCGTCGTCGACCTCCTGCCGCACCTTCTCGAGCGGCATCTTGTTCATCGTGAGCGGATGGTTCTGGCTGTGGGTGCCGACGGTATGCCCGGCTGCGATCAGCTTGCGCACGCCCTCCGGATTGAACCGGGCCTGGGAGCCGATGGTGAAGAAGGTCGCCTTGACGCACTGGCTGGCGAGAATGGCCAGCACCTGGTTGCTGTATTTCGGCAGCGGCCCGTCGTCGAAGGTCAGCACCACCTCGTGGTCGGCGAGCGGCAGCGTCTCCGGATATTGCATGGTGCCGATCCGCGGATGCTCCTTGGGATCGACGACGATGGTCCGCGAGGTGCCGAGCGCGTTGGGGTTACCCGGGCAATCCGCGGCAAGGGCGGCCTGCGGCGTCATGAAGCAACAGCCCAGCAGTGCCGCGCCGATCACGGTCCGCGACTGCTTCCGGATCATCGCCAGGACGTTTGCAATCATCGAATCTCGGCCGCATTCCAAACGCACTGACGAATCCTTAAGGGCGGCCCCATGAATGCCGCCTTAACGGTCTGTAATCCACCTTGGGTGCCGGGTTCAATGTGTCCGGTCAGACACGGTCTTCATCGCCGCCGGGACGATGTGGACGACGTGATAATTATGCCCCTGCAGGTACCTTAGAAAGGCGGGCAGCATTTCGGCTGTGCGCATTTGCGGGTCATGCAGCAGGATAATTCCCTTGCGATGGCCTTCGAGCCGCCCGGTGAGCAGCTTGAGTTCCTCCTCGGGGGTCATCTTGTTCCAATCGCTGGCCCAGAAATCAGCTCCGAACACCGCGATACCGCGCTTTTCCAGACGCTCGAGCAGGGCTGGCGTCGACTCGAAATAGGGGAACCGGAAGAACGGCGTGCTCGGAACCGTGCTCGCGGTGCCGCGCAAGGCCATCTGGACCGCTTCGATCCCTCGGTTGATGTTCGCCTCGGCCTGATCCAGCGGCATCTTGTTGAGATGCGGATGGTCCCAGCTGTGGTAGCCGATGGTGTGGCCGAGGCGCGCGATCTTGCGCACCATATCGGGGTGATCAGCCGCGTTGCGGCCGACCATGAAGAACGTTGCCTGCACACATTCGGCGGCCAGCGCCGTCAGCACCTTGTCGGTGACCCCGGGTGTCGGCCCGTCGTCGAAGGTCAGCACGACCTCGCCATCCCGGAGCGGCAGGGTCTGCGGAAAGCTCTTCAGCCCGACGCGCGGATAGGTCGCAGGATCGACCTCAAGTACACGTGAGGTGCCGAGCGCGTCCTTGCGGGTGCACTCGGCGGCCTTCGCCGCGCCGGTCAGCGCGCAAGGTGCGAGCGCGATCAGCGCCGCGACAACGTTCAGGATCGGTCGCGGTGCGCTCGACTTCTTTCTCATTGCACAGGGCCCCACCGATTAGGTAATCCGTTCCGCACTCATCCAACCAGTTTTTCCCCTCCTGTCAAACCGGCGAAACACGGCATGGCCGAGAAAATCGACGTTGCCGAGCCCGCCGAGGCCGACCCGCTGGCCCGGATGCCGATGCGGGACGAGGAGGGCCAGCTCCGCCCCGAATTCGTCGCTGGCATGACCCGGGCCATCCATGCCGCCGACCGGCCCCTGCTGTGCGAGGTGGTGGCGGAACTGCACGAGGCCGATCTCGGCGACCTGATCGCGGCGCTGGAGCCGGACGACCGCGTCACCCTGGTCGAGATCGCGGGCACGGATTTCGACTTCGCGGCGCTCAACGAGGTCGACGAGGCGGTCCGCGAGGAGATCCTCGAGGAACTCGAGCCGGAGACCGTGGCCGAGGGCGTCCGCGAGCTTGAATCCGACGACGCCGTCGAGCTGCTGGAAAGCCTCGACGAGGAGGACCAGGAAGAGATCCTGGAGAAGCTGCCGGCGGCCGAGCGCGAGGACATCGAGCGCAGCCTGCTGTATCCGGAGAATTCCGCCGGCCGGCGGATGCAGACCGAGTTCATCGCGGTGTCGCCGGATTGGAATGTCGGGCAGACCATCGACTACATGCGCGACACGCCCGATCTGCCGGAGCGGTTCTACGAGATCTATGTGGTCGACGCCGACAGGCACCTGCTGGGCGCGATGCCGCTCGATGTACTGCTGCGCGCGCGCCGCCCGGTTCCGATCAAGGACCTGATCGATGAGGACCGCCGCCGGGTCTCTGCGCTGGAGGACCAGGAAGAGGTCGCGCGGATGTTCGGCAAGTACAATCTGGTCGCGGCTCCCGTGGTCGACACCACCGACCGGCTGGTCGGCGTGATCACCATCGACGACGTCGTCGACGTGATCGAGGAGGAGGCCGACGAGGACCTCAAGGCGCTCGGCGGCGTCACCAGCGACGAAGAATTGTCCGACACGGTCTGGACCATCGCCCGCGGCCGCTTCAACTGGCTTTTGGTCAATCTGGCGACCGCGTTCCTCGCCTCGTCGGTGCTCGGCCTGTTCGAGGGCCAGCTCGAGAAGATGGTGGCGCTCGCGGTGCTGGCGCCGATCGTGGCCAGCCAGGGCGGCAACGCCGCGACCCAGACCATGACGGTTGCGGTGCGCGCGCTCGCCACCCGCGAGCTCGGCGCGTTCAACGCGATGCGCGTGGTGCTGCGCGAGACCATGGTCGGGCTGGTCAACGGCATCGCCTTTGCGGTGATCACCGGCATCGCCGCGGTGGCCTGGTTCAAGATCCCGGGCCTTGGCATCGTGATCGGGCTTGCGATCATCTGCAACCTGGTCGCCGGCGCGCTCGGCGGCATCCTGATTCCGATGGTGCTGGAACGGGTGCGCGCCGACCCCGCGGTCGCCTCCGGCACCTTCGTCACGACCGTCACCGACGTGGTCGGCTTCTTCTCGTTCCTCGGCATCGCCACGCTGTGGTTCGGGCTGAAATAACGGATCGTCGGCGGAACCGTTTATCGTTAATCGCGCCTTAACGGGGTTGGCGGATGATGCTCCTATCTCCAAAGGGGGCCATCATGCAGCGGTTGCGGCTCAAGGCGGACGGACGGATCGTCGAATTGCGCGACGGGCAGGAAATCCCGCTCGTGCCGGCACACCCGGCCGAGGCGGCGATGCACCCTGCGGCCGCGCGACCCGCGGTGCGCGATCTGCGCCGCCGCGCCCAGCTGACCCAGCTCGAATTCGCCGCCAAGCTCGGCGTTCCCGTCGAGACCATCCGCAACTGGGAGCAGGGCAAGCGCGCCCCGCGGGGGCCTGCCCGCGCACTGCTCGCCGTGATCGCGCATTCGCCGGAAACGGTGTTCGCCGCGCTATCGAGCGAGCCGACCGCGGCTTGAGCGGGCAGGGCGTTCTTCGCCGTCATTGTCAGCCAATAAATCGCGCTAACCCCGCGCATTCACCGCCGTCGTCCTGGCGAAAGCCAGGACCCATATGTGGACGGCCCCCGTGGCACAAGAGCTTTGTGGAACGGTTCGGATCGCTGTCATCCATATGTCCGGCCTGTTTGATGCGATCG
>NZ_LGHK01000332.1 GCF_001908235.1 Bradyrhizobium sp. NAS96.2 | reverse complement strand
ATCTTCGCGTTGTTCGGATCCTGCTCGAACTGCACCAGCTGGTTGTCGACCGTATCCAGGCTCTCGCTGCTCTCCGTCAGGAACTCGCGCAACAGATCGTCCATGGATAGGTCCCCTCAAGGTGCTGCGGAACGCTCGCCTCGCATCGATAACCCCTCCGCCTTCACGGCGACGTTAATTTTGCCGTCCGTGCAAATACGGACGAGGAGTCACGCGATCAGACGATGCAGCTAGACGTCGCGGCCGTCTCAGGCATCTACCACCCGGACGGGAAAGAGGCCGTTCCATCGGTCGTCGCAATTTGAATCAAATGAAATCGCGCTGCCGTAAGCCCAGCGAAACATTCGCGCCATGGCGGCGGCCTGCATCAAAACCGTATCGCCCTTTGGTTGAAGCCGGGGGGAAGGTCGATCGCGCATAAAGCAAAGGCGGCGGGGTTTCCCCCGCCGCCTCGATAGTCGATGTCTGTTGCGGCTACGCTTAGCGGAGCAGCTGCAGAACGCTCTGCTGCGACTGGTTGGCCAGCGCCAGCGCGGACACCGCGATCGACTGGCGGGTCGACAGCGCCTGGCTGTTGGCCGCTTCCTCGTTGGTGTCGGCCAGCGTCAGGTTGGACGAGCCGGTCTGCAGCACGTTGATCAGGTTCTTCGAGAAGTCCTGGCGGATCTGCACGATCGACAGGTTCGAACCGAGGGTCGAAGCCTGGGTTCGCAGCAGGCCGCTCGCGTTGTTGAGCGTCTTCAGCGTGGCGTTGGCCGAGGCGTTGTCGACGAAGTCCGTGCCGGCGGTCAGCTTGGTGAGGTTGAGGCCGGAGGCATCGAAGGTGACGCCCTGGATCTTCAGCGTCGAGGAGCCCGTCTCGTTGAAGGTCAGCTTGAGCTGATCGCCATTGAGCAGGTTGATGCCGTTGTACGACGCGTCCTGGGCAGTGGTGGTGATTTGGTCCAGGATGTTGTTGTACTGATTGACCAAGTTGGCGCGGTTCGACAGGCCGTTCGGATCCTGCACCGGGGCGCTACCCGCGAGGCCGTTGAACAGCTTGCCGGCACCGGCTGCGGTGCCGCCGATCGTGCCGATGGTCGCGGACGCAGCATCGTTGGTGGTGCTGATGGTGAGCGCACCGCTCGCGCTGAGCGACGCCTGCAGGTTGTTGGCCGACAGACGAGTGTTCAGGTCGTTGAGGGACTTCACCTGGCCTGCGCCGCTACCAAACGTAATGTTGGTGGCGGTGCCGTTGCCGGTCGCGCCGATCGTCAGCGTCAAGCCATCGAGCGGCGACGGCGTCGCCACGGTACGTGCCTTGGTTCCGGCCGTGAGGCCGAACGCGGCCAGACCGGAGCCGGAGATGTTGAGATCCTGGTTGACGCCGGTGCTGATCTGAAGCGCGCCGGCCGACACGGTGGAGGCGGTGGTCGCGCCCGTGATGCCGTCGATCGCCGTGAGCAGGTCGCCGACCGTCAGGTTGCTGCCTGCGCCGGTGCCGAGGGTCACGTTGCCGGACGCATCGGTCGTCGACGTGGTCTGCGAGGTCGAGAACGTGATCGACTTGCCGTTGACGCTGATCGTACCGGTCGGGGTCGCCGCCAGGGTATCGGAGTTGGCCGCAGTGACGAGCTTGGTGGCGGCCGTGATCGGCGCGGGCGACGTGAGGTTATTGTTGACGGCCGTACCAGCCAGGGTGGCATTGCTGTAGGTGGCGGTGCCGCGGATATCGTCGGTGGTGGCGCCGGTGATCACGGCGGTCGTCACCTGCGACTTCTGGGAATAGCCGACTGCGGCCTGCAGGGCCTGGTTGGCGACCGACTTGGCGCTGTCGACGAGCTTCTGCAGCGAGGTGATGCCGGTGTTGGCGGCCTGCAGCACCTGCACGCCGTTGCCGATGCCGTCCAGCAGATTGTTGATGTCGCTGGCGCGGTTGTCGAGCGACTGCGCCGTGAAGAAGTTGGTCGGGTTGTCGAGGGCGGTGTTGACCTTCTTGCCGGTGGACAAGCGGTTCTGCGTGGTGGCGAGCAGGTCGGCCGTCGACTGCAGCGAAAGCAGATTTTGACGGACCGATGCCGAGAGGACGATGCCGGACATACTGATACCCTTCTGGATGAACACGATTGACGCGACGCCGTAAATTTCGCACGGCGACCGGTGCCACACTGGTCCGTCCGCGCTACCCGTTCGTTAAAGGGCTGCTCCGTACAAATACCCAGAACGGCTTTTGCCGGTAAATCGAGGGCAGCCGGCGCCGGCGCAGGGTCGAGCGGCGTCTGCTCGCCGCCGGATCAATCTCGCGGCGGCGAATTTATCGTCGCCTTTGCGGGACTTGCCGCATGCCGGCAGCGCCGGCCGGGCACTTCGAAAAGCCGGGACGGCGACCATGACGACGCACGCCTGGGCGCGCATTAGAGTTAATGCAAATCAATAAATGCGAGACAATGCCGCAACCTCTTTGTCCGGGATGCGCGTCGCTCGAATCGCCGCGCAGGCGGATGCAACGCCGACCGTCTGCCCCCTGGAGGGTATAAGGTTCGCACTACAACCCTTGTGCTATTGGACAGGCAAGCTATGGTCGCACTCCACACGCCAAGAGTAGGTGATGCGAGACCGTAGTGCTCCCGCCCTCGGCAGGAGCTCCAATGTCCGCGGTAACGCGCCCGCCCAATCGTCTGTTGCAAGCACTTCCCCCAGCGGAATACGCGCAACTTCATCCTCTTCTGGAAACCGTCGACCTGATCAAGGAAACGGCGCTCGCCGATGCCGGCGCGCCGGTGCAGCGGGTTTACTTCCCGCACGCCGGCGTGGTCTCGATGATGATCAATCTGTCCGACGGGCAATCTGTCGAGATTGCAACCATTGGTCGTGACGGTGCCGTTGGCGCGTCCGCCGCCCTGCATGAACGGCCGCTGCTCGCCGACGCGATCGTCGTGGTGCCGGGCACAGCGTCGGTGGTGCGGGCGGAGGATTTCCGCGAGGCAGCCAATCGCAGCACAGAATTCCGGACCCTGGTTGCGCTCTACGAACAGGCGCTGATGGCGCAGACGCAGCAATCTGTCGCCTGCAACGTCTCGCATCCGGTGGAGGCGCGGCTGTCGCGCTGGCTGCTGCGCGCACGCGACCTGTGCGGCAGCGAAGCCTTGCCGCTGACCCAGGAGATGCTGGCGCAGATGATCGGCGTGCGACGCAATGCGGTTTCGATCGTCGCGCACGGGTTTCAGCAGGCCGGCATCCTGCGTTACAGCCGCGGCCATATCGAAATCACCGATATCGACGGCCTGCGGAAAGCGGCGTGCGAATGTTATGCGACCGTCAAGGCGCACGCCGAACAATTGATCGGGCCGGAAGATTGATCGCAGCGACCTCATGTCGCCGCGGATAATGTGAGCCGCGGCGATCAACGTATTCCTAATGGAACCGGGATGTGTTTCCATTGGAACCCAGACGTGCCAGAATAAGTTGCGAGCACGTCTGGCTGCACGCGTTAGCCCTGGTGACCAGAGACAAGCTTTGCCGGGAGGCAGGAGGTTGCTTTGGATTCGGTTCCGCGATCACCCAACGGGTTTCTGTCGTCGCTCTCTGCGAGCGATTTTGAGCTGATCCGGCCGCACCTGCGGACGGTCGACCTCGGCGCCGATTCGGTCCTGATCGAGACCGACGAGATGCTCAAGCGGACATACATGCCGCACAAGGGCGTGATCTCGATGGTGGTCAAGCTGGCGAGGGGCGAGCGCGTCCAGGTCGCCATGGTCGGCCGCGACAGCATCTTTGGCGCATTCGCCCCGCTGGTCGAGGGGCGGGGCTTGAACAACGCCACGGTGCTGGTGCCCGGCCTCGCCTCGACGGTCGAGCTCGAGCCGCTGCGCGCGGCCGCCGGCCAGAGCCCGACGCTCCGCACCATGCTGCTTCGGCATGGGCTCGCCGTCTATGCCCAGATCCAGCAAACGGCGGGCTGCAACGCCGCGCATACCGTGGAGTCGCGGCTGGCGCGATGCCTGCTGCATACGCGCGACCTCTCCGGCAGCAACAAGATCGTCCTGACCCAGGAGGCGATGGCGCAGATGATCGGCGCCCGCCGCAACAGCGTGTCGCTGGTCGCGCATACCCTGCAACAGGCGAATTTCATTCGCTACAGCCGCGGCCACATCGAGATCACCAACGCGGACGGACTGATCAGGACCGCCTGCGAATGCTACGCCGCGGTCAAGGCGCAGTATGCGAGGCTGCTGAGTTGCGAGGAAACCAGCGGCTAAAGCGCGATGAGATAAAGTTGAAATCGTCATCGCGCTCTAGCTCTTTGTTTGAGCATGATCTTTTCGGAAAACCGCTTCGCACTTTTCCGGATCATGCATTAGCGTTTCGATTCAAGCGGTACCCGCTTCGCGCAA
>NZ_LGHK01000331.1 GCF_001908235.1 Bradyrhizobium sp. NAS96.2 | reverse complement strand
GAGGGGACAAACGATCGACGGATTAAAATTGGCCATGGTTTTAAGGAAGGCAAATTGCTGAGCTAGCAATGATCGCGGCAAATCACTCCCTAGCGCGTTTGTCTTTATTTGCCTGTCATAGCTCTTATAATCAGCTTCCGAGAGAACATTGACGCTTAGGATCGCCAAGAACTCCTTCATGCGAGCCTGATAGAATTCGTTGATCTCTTTTCTACGCCCGGCATCAATTTTGATGTCGCCGTCCAAATCATCGATGCGACCACGAACTTCCTGCTCCTTAGCGGCGAGGTCATTTATGTCGTCGGAAAGAGAGCTCACAATCTCCTTCATACCTTCCGCAGCGACGAATTCTGCAAAGGTCACTTTGCTACGCTGTCGCTTTAGCAGCTCTTCGATCGGCGATAGCTCAGCGGTCACTTGACCATATCTCAAATCGGCCGCTTCTTCCTTTTCGCGGACGTCAACTAATTTCTTCCGCCGCTGATCGATCAGGCCATAGCAATAGTCGATGTCGTCGAGTATGCCGAAACGCTCAACAATGGAATTAGCGATCTCAGTTCCACATGTAGGGCAAGCAACAGGATCAGGCGTATGCGGATCTTCTGCGAGTTCGTAGTCAGCGTCCAACTCCCGAACGGCTCGCCGAAGAACTACAATTTCATTCTCCAGTCCGTGCCTCTCGTTTCTAACATCCTTAAGTTCTTGCGCCACTTCCTGCTGTCGTGCGTAAACCATATTGTATGCATCGACGAGCTCTTCCGCTTCTCTCCTAAAGACCGCGGGATCAATATCGACTTGGCGCGCCGCCTTTCTCCTTTGATAAGTCTCGCGAACTGTACAGAGAGTAGTCCGCTCCGCCTCCAATCGCGCCTTTTCGTCTGCCAATTCTACAAGTCGCTTCTTAGCGTCATAATATGATTGAGGCCTAACCCCGAGGTGGTACTCGAGCATATTCTTTCGGTATGCGCTGAATTGCTGCAAGCCGTTAAACGAGGCCCAGCTTTTAGCCCAACCCTCGTCTTGGTCGACATAAAATGGCAAAAAGTAAAACGCCGGCCCAGCAGGCCCTAGCTTTCCGTCCTCTGATCGCTCCAATTCGATACGGAAATTCAACAGAGGATTCAAAAACGAGGCTATTCCCCTTTCACCCGATATCCCGACGAATCTTCCGACGAGGTGCCCACCCTCATCGAAGACGCCAAAGTATTTCTCATCGCGGAGAAGCGTGTACTCAGTACCTTCTATTGAAAAGCGCAAGGCGTATATGGGCCTCGCTCTCTTCCAGAGATTGTTCTGGAGGCCGGGAACATCTGCGCCGAGCGTATGATACAAGCTCTTTATGAGAGTCGACTTACCGACGTCATTCTCTCCGGTCAGTAGGTTTGTCGTTGGACTGAACGTCTCCGCTCTCGCTGCCTTTTCGGCCTTTGAGAGGATCAACACTTCTTTGAAGACCAGCCTTTTCATTAACGCGGCCCTTGCGCAGATTTCGGATGAGTTGACGAAACCTAGATTTCTTCATGATAAACCATCACGGTCAGAGCCGCTAAGTACGCACGATCGTTGTATGGCGCCGGCAGCGTAGGAAGTATCGACAATTCCGCTTCGCTCACGAACGTCGCAAGCGGGATTTCACCATTTTGGCAAAGAGACTCGAGGCTCAGCACGATCCTCGCGACTTCTCGATTCGTGGCGTCCGAGTAGTCGGCTGCGGCCTGAGGCATTCGTTTGTCCAATCTCATAAGTTCTTGCGAACTCCATCCAGCCTCCTTCAACTCACCAAAGACAAGAGCCATGTTTGGTAACGTTTTCGGCTGCGAAGATATCAATGCGAGGCTTTCGTCGATTGCTTGCTTCCCAATGCACTTCTTTGAAACTAAATCGCCGACGGTTTTCACTTTGTCCGAGTCGTAGTTGTTCTTGCGAACGATCTCGCTCTGCACCAACCTGACCCAGCTATGAACATTCAAGCCGTGGTCCTCACCAAACTCTGTCTTGAATAGTTCCATTGCTTCACCATGGAGATAGCTGTTCATCGACTCAATTGACACGCCTGTGACGAGGAAGTGAAGATTATCGATGTTCGCCTCAGAGAATTTCGGTATCTCGGACGTCAGCCTCTCTTTGATCTTGTCACGGAAGGCGGGCGAAATGTCCTTTGCCGAAACACTTGAGTCAGCAAACTCAAACGCAACATTTGAAACCAGGATCACTCTGATTGTGTGGCTTGAACACATCCCATCGAAGTTCTGAAACATCTTCCCGAGAATAGAATTTGCTTCCTTCCGCCTGGCCGTAAGATCAGAAAGCTTGCGTGGTTTTGCAGACTTGGTCGTCTTTACCTGAAAAAATTCGACGTTTGTCGGAACGTCGCTCGGCGATAAGAAAACTGTGTCGTCATGAAACTCGAATGCCACAAGATAATCGGCACTTTGCATATGTCTGCGGAGCATCTCGCAGAAAGCCCAACTTCTTTGATAGTCAAAGCGAGAGGATGAGTCAGAGCCCGCAGTCTCGCGTTGTGGTTTTTCGATGAGTTCATCGAACAAGCTCTTCGCCATTCTAAGCCTCAGGTTATGAAAGAGGCTTTTTACAACCTAATCGATTAAATGCTACCTCTCCTTTTGGCGATATCCTCAGCTCGGAGTGCTGCGCTTCTGCACTCGCACTACGGGGAGATGGCTCCCTTTGTGGAGATCATTGACCTTGCCGAAGCGGGAGCCACTTGGCCTGAGCCAGCGGCTCAGCGCGGAGGTGGCGGGCTAGCTCGCCATGCGCGACAATTCTAATTTCATCAGCAATTTCAACGCAACACACCCCATCTAGCGACCTAAGAAGCTATTCCGAATAGCTGAGCGAACAAAATACCGCGTCCCGCCTCCTCTGAAAGGGCCGTGCCGCGATCGTCACGGACGTTGGGCGCGGGATGCGGCAGAGGCGATGGGCGCGCGAGACGAGCGCGCCGGTGAAAGTGTTGTCCTGGCCCCTAGTGACAGGTGTCCTCGCGCAAGCGTCTTGCGAGGGCGGTGACAAGCAGGCCCAGTCTCACCGGGGAGAGCACGTATGAGCCGTAAACCATCGGCGCGGGGGACGCCGGGATTGTCGGCCGGGCCTGAGGTCCTACCTCCCGAGCTTTTTGTTGCTCGGGACCCACGGGTGCGTGCTCTCATGCTGTCTGACAGGTGAATCGATCCGCACGACGCGTGCGCGGCGCGATGGCGAAGTGGATTCTTCTTTGCGCAATTGCGCGCGAAGTAAAATCATCCACCATGTCGCATGAGGGGAGATGGATTACTTCGTCGCTGCGCTCCTCGCAATGACGGCGTCCGCGAAGGCTGCACTGAGTCCACTGACATCTACCGCCAATGACAGCGGTGTCATCGCTCGCCATGGCGCGAATCTCTGCTGATCCACTGTTGGTGCGTGAAGAAACGCTTAACGCGCGTGCCTCGACTAACAAAGAAACCCTATAAATAAAGGAAAATCGGGCTCCTCGCGTGCCCGTTAATCACAACATCACTCCGCATCATCACGAGCGCATGAGGCGCATGCAAAACGCCACGATCTCATCCAACTCATGGTGTGCAAACAAGCCGTCCGACACGATTGCGATTCGACGCGGCTAAGCCGCGCGGCTCGAATACCGTGAGGGACATCACGGCCGGTACAACTGATTGTGAGGCATGTGCGCCGCACTCTTGGGAAGAAGCCTGGCCGTTCTTATGTCACGTCCAAAGAACGATCCCGATAAAGGAATTGATCAATGCAAGTTCGCGCAGCCGATACGCGCGGAAGACTGGTGCCTGCGCTCGCAACCGCCGCCGTGGCGGTGCTGGCGACCGCCGCCCTCGTCATCCTCGAATTCAACCCGCCCCGCAATGTGCTGAAGGGCGAGCCCGGCATGATCACCTCCGCCGCCGCCAACCGCGCCGGCGCCACCGTGCTGCCGACCGATCCGGTCACCACCGGCAGCGTGCGCGTGCGTTAAGGCACGCTATCTCCTCATCGTCGTCCCGGCGAAAGCCGGGACCCATAACCACTAAATTTTGCCGTTGCGCGGAATGTCGCCCCAGCGTCGCACCAAATAGACAACTGGGGCAATGGGTCCCGGCCTTCGCCGGGACGACGCTGGTAGTTACATCCCGCCCCTAGTTGCACCCCGCCGCATTTTCGCATCCCTGCCCCGGCGTCTCGCCGCAAGCCTGCCTCCCCCCGACCTGCGTAAGCTCGCCCGCGCGAACAACAAAAAACGCACAGGGAGGCTCACGATGACATCGAAGGCCAGTTGGAAAGCCGTCACCCTCACCGCAGCGCTTGCGCTCGCGACGCAGGTGCACGCCGCCGAGAAGAAATATGGCGCCGGCGCCAGCGACACCGAGATCAAGCTCGGACAGACCTCGCCATTCTCGGGCGCGGCGTCGGCCTACAGCGTGATCGCGAAGACGCAGGCCGCCTACTTCAGGATGATCAACGACAAGGGCGGCGTGAACGGGCGCAAGATCAATCTGATCACGCTCGACGACGGCTACTCGCCGCCGAAGACGGTGGAGCAGACCCGCAAGCTGGTGGAGCAGGAAGAGGTCGCCGCGATCCTCAATCCGCTGGGCACGCCGACCGGCCTTGCCGTGCGCAAATATCTCAACGACAAGAAAGTGCCGCAGCTGTTCGTCGGCGCCGGCGCCACGCTGTGGGGCGACTATCAGCATTATCCGTGGTCGATCGGCTTCCAGCCGTCGTACCAGGCCGAGACCGCGGTCTATGCCAAATATGTGCTGACCCAGAAGCCCGACGCGAAGATCGCGCTGTTCTACCAGAACGACGATGCCGGCAAGGATTACGGCAATGGCTTCAAGAAGGGCTTGGGCGCAGAGAACACCGCGAAGATGGTGGTGGCGGAGACGACCTATGAATCGACCGACCCGACCGTCGACAGCCAGATCGTGAAGCTGAAAGCCTCCGGCGCCAACGTGCTGTTCATGCACGCGATCCCGAAACAGGCGGCGCAGGCGATCAAGAAGATCGGCGAGATCGGCTGGAAGCCGGACCTGTTCTTCCTCGCGGCGACCTCGACGTCGGTGTCCTCGGTGCTGAAGCCGGCCGGCTTCGAATACTCCAAGGACATCATCTCGTCCTACTCGCTGAAGGATCCGAACGATCCGCAATGGAAGACGGATCCGGACGTGATCGCCTGGCAGGACTTCATGAAGAGCTATTTTCCGGACGGCAATCTGCAGGACCAGCTGATCGTCTACGGCTATGTGGTGGCGGAGGCGACGGTGCAGGTGCTCAAGCAATGCGGCGACGACCTCACCCATGAGAACATCATGAAGCAGGCCGCCAACCTCGACATCGCGCTGCCGATGTTCCTGCCCGGCATCAAGGTGAAGACCTCCCCGACCGACTATTTCCCGGTCGAGGCAATGCGGCTGCAGAAGTTCAACGGCGAGACCTGGCAGCTGTTCGGCGACACGATCGGGAATGATTGAGGGGGAGAGAGGGGGACTTGTTGAGGAGGAAGTTTTAGAACGCGAAACCATCCACATCGTCGTCCCGGCGAAGGCCGGGACCCATTACCCCAGGACGTAGGGATAGCGCGAGCTGGGGCCACAGCCGCACACCACAACTGCGCCCTGTGGTTATGGGTCCCGGCTCGCGCTTCGCTTGGCCGGGACGACGGGGCTCTCCCTCAACTCGATTTCGGAATATTAGAAATATACCTGTGAGTTGCCCGACGTGTCAAGTCGCCTGGTCGGACGCCTGCCCCGCCGGCCCTTTGCATGGGGTTGTTTTCGATATTTTGGCAACGCGCCGCGAGTCCAGAGGAGGTGAGGGAGGAGTTACACCCCCTTCTCCAACAACACCTTGAAGTCAGCCCGCGCGCGCTGCGCCTCGGCGCGTGCGGCATCCGACGCATCGCCGAGGCCGAAATAGCCGTGAATCAAGCCCTCGCCCGCGTGATACGTCACCGGCACACCGGCCGCCTGCAACGCCTTGGCGTAGGCATGGCCCTCGTCGCGCAGCGGGTCGAACCAGGCTGTCGTGACGACCGCCGGCGCGGCACCCTTGAGGCTCGTCGCGCGCAGCGGCGAGACGCGCCAATCGGCACCCTGCGCGGGGTTCGCGAGATAGTGCCCGCAGAACCATTCCATCACCGCGCGCGACAGGAAGTAGCCCTCGGCGTTCTCGGCGCGCGACGGGAATTTGGCGTTCTCGGCGGCATCGGCGAAATTGCCGACCACGTCGGTGACGGGATAGACGAGCAGCTGCCCGGCAAGCGCGATGCCGGCGTCGCGGCAGGCGAGAGCTGAGGTCGCGGCAAGATTGCCGCCCGCGGAATCGCCGGCGACGCCGACGCGCGAGAGATCGCCGCCGAATTCGCCGATGCGCGCGACCACATCGCGGACCGCGGCGAACGCATCCTCGAACGCGCCGGGAAAACGCGTCTCCGGCGGCCGGCGGTAATCGACCGAGATCACCACAGCGCCGGTCTCGATCACGAGGTTGCGCGCCTGGCGATCATGGGTCTCGATATCGCCGGCGACCCAGCCGCCGCCGTGGAAGAAGATCACGGTCGGCGCCGTGCCGCGGCCGTTGCGATAGAGCCGCGCGGCGAGCTTGCCGCCGGCGCCCTGCACCTCGATGTCGCTGACAACATCGACCGGCGGCGGCGGCACCGCCTTGCGCGCCTCGGCCAGCGCGCGGAGCGAATC
>NZ_LGHK01000330.1 GCF_001908235.1 Bradyrhizobium sp. NAS96.2 | reverse complement strand
CGCGACGGCGCCGCGCTGCCGGAGTGGATGGGCGGCAGGCCGACCACGGCCGTGCCGATGGTCTGACGCAGTTGTGGATGTCCTTCTAGGGAGACAATCATGGCTACAATCCTGGTCATGGATCACACTGGTGACACGAGGCAGCATTTCGATCCCACCGACAGCGAGCAACTGGCCTGGGCCAACGCGCGTTTCAATGAGCTGGTGTCGGACGGCTACACCGCTGCAATACGAGGATCGACCGGGGAGGCCAACCTCGTCCGGGCGCTCGATCCGACCGCCGAGGAGACGCTGTTCTATCCCAGACTGGTCGGCGGCTGACGCGCCATGCCGGCCCGTTTGCGCGAAGTGTCCCTGTCGGCCGCGCTTAAGCGCGCTGCCGGGACGCTGCGCGTTACCCTGGCCGCGATCTGGGATCGCTGGAAGGCCTATGAAAGGGTCGAGGCACGCGGAATCGCGCTGATGTCCGCATGGCTGTCGACAGAGCAGCGGGCGCAGTTCGAGCAGTACAGGCGCTTCGATGTCATCGGCTCGGACTCCGGCAAGCGATACCGGATCTGCTACGGGACATCCACCAATGTCTATGAGATCGACGGCAGCGACTGCGTCGTGCTCGGCTGGTGCTTCCGGCCCGTCGGCTGCCTGGCGGCGGGCGACGTGATGCTTGCCCAGAAGATCGCGCTGGAAACCAACGAGCGCGCGACACTCATGGTCGCGAAGCCATTCCCGAGCTTCCTGCGGCCACGCGCAAATCTGCCTCCGGTCAGTTAGGCGTTCGATCCGCACACCCGTCACATTCGAACGCGATTTTCTCCGAGGCAGACGGCTTGCGGCCGCCACCTGCTCACTAACGCGGACGCTGTCCGACCCGAGCCGTCACGCGCGGCCGGTAGGGAACGTCGATCATCCTGCCGGGTTGTCGGATGCCGGCTGCAATGGATATCGCCATGAGCGCCAAAACCCGTTCGTCTGTGCTGAGCCTGATCTTCCGCTCTTACCTTGCGGACCTGCGGCAATGGATCGGGCAGATGGTGACCGGCTACGCGCTGGCATGCAGCTTCATGCTGATCGGTGCGGTATCGCTCGTGATCGCGATCGGGGTTGGGGTTGCAGCGGCTTTCCACGCTCTCGAGGTGCGTTACGACATCTGGATCGCCTACGCCGTGATCGGGGGGCGCCTTTCTGCTCCTCGGGTTCGCAGGACTGATCGTGGGCCGCGCGCTGCTCGCGCGCCCCGCGCCGG
>NZ_LGHK01000033.1 GCF_001908235.1 Bradyrhizobium sp. NAS96.2 | reverse complement strand
GCGGCCGCGGCGATCTCGGTTGGCTCGGCCATCCGCCCGACGCCGGCTTCACCGGCTTCGGCCATCTCGCCGGCGTTGGGGCCGACGGTGTGGACGCCATCACGGCGGAGCTGCAGCACGTTGCGGCGGGTGGCCGGGTTGTTCCACATCAGCGGGTTCATCGCCGGCGCCAGCAGGATCGGCCGGTTGGCCGCCAGCAGCGTGGCGGTGGCAAGGTCGTCGGCGTGGCCCTGCGCCATCTTGGCCATCAGGTCGGCGGTCGCGGGCGCCACCACGATCAGGTCGCAGTCCCGCGCCAGGCGGATATGGCCGGTGTCGAATTCGCTCTCGGCGTCGAACAAATCGGTGTAGACGCGCTCATGCGACAGCGCGCTGGCGGCCAGCGGGGTGACGAATTGCTGGGCCGCCTTGGTCAGCACGCAGCGGACCTGGATGCGCCGCTCCTTGAGCCGCCGGATCAGATCCAGCGCCTTGTAGGCCGCAATGCCGCCGCCGATGATCAGGGTCACCCTGGGCTCGCCGGCCGCACTGGCGGCCCGTGGCGCGGGCGCTGGCACTGTCGCGGAACCCGCGCCGGGCGCCTCCGTGGGCTCCGTACCGCCGTCTGCGAGCTCCCGGAGGATCACCCGGACCTCCTCCTCGACCGAGCGCCCGTTCTTGGCGGAGCGGAGCCGCAGATAGCTCTTCAGCGCGTCGTCGAGTTTGCGGATGGTCAGGCTGGCCATGGCGTGCCCTCAGGCATCATGCTCAAACAATGATAGCGATGCTATCACAATGTGCATGCATTGCAATCAATGGGCCCGGATGGCGAAGAAGATTGCGATGGAGGCGATGGCAATGACCCAGAGGCCGACGGTCTGCACCCGCGCCTTGCGGGCCTCGGCGCGGGCCATTTCGTCGATCGAGTCCGACGACAGCATGTGGCCCTCCCGGGTCATGGTCTCCAGCTGCTCGAGCACGGTCACGGCGCGGTTGGCGATCGACGGCAAATTGGCGAGGATGCGACCGAGCTCGCCCGCACCCGAGATCGCGCCCTGGATGCGTCCGGCCGGCCCGAGATTCTGCGTGATCCATTCGCGCACCACGGGGTCGGCGATCTTCCAGATGTCGAGCTTGGGGTCGAAGCCGCGCGCGACGCCCTCGACCACCACCATGGTCTTCTGCAGCAGGATCAGTTCGGGCCGCGTCTGCATGTCGAACAGGCCGGTGACCTCGAGCAGAAGCGTCAACAGCTTCGCCATCGAGATTTCCTCGGCGGTGCGGTTGTGGATCGGCTCGCCGATGGCGCGGATCGCCTGCGCGAAATTCTCCACCGAATGGTGGCCCGGCACATAGCCGGCCTCGAAATGCACCTCGGCGACGCGGCGATAGTCGCGGGTGATGAAGCCGAGCAGGATCTCGGCCAGGAAGCGCCGCTCCTTCAGCCCGAGCCGTCCCATGATGCCGAAATCAACGGCGACCAGCCGGCCGGCCTCGTCGAGGAACAGATTGCCCGGATGCATGTCGGCATGGAAGAAGCCGTCGCGCAGTGCATGGCGCAGGAAGCTCTGGATCACCTTGCGGCCGAGATCGGGCAGGTCGACCTTGGCTTCGGCGAGGCGGGCGTGATCGTTCAGCGCGATGCCGTCGATCCATTCCATCGTCAGCACGCTGTGCGCGGTGCGGTCCCAATCCACCGCGGGCACGCGGAAATCCGGGTCGTCGCGGGTGTTCTCGGCCATCTCCGACAGCGCAGCCGCTTCGAGCCGCAGGTCCATCTCCATCGCGACCGAGCGCGACATCGTGTTGATGACTTCGATCAGCCGCAGGCGCCGCGCTTCGGCCGAATGCGCCTCGGCCTTGTGCGCGACGAAGAAGAAGTCGCTGAGGTCGCGGCGGAAGCGCGCGGCGACGTTGGGCCGGAGCACCTTGACCGCCACCTGCTGCCGCGCGCCGTCGTGCTCCACCTCGGCGCGATGCACCTGCGCGATCGAGGCCGCGGCAACCGCAGGACCGAGATGCACGAAAGCCTGCGCCAGCGGCCGTTCCAGCGATTGCGCGATGACGGCTTCGGCCGCTTCCTGCGCGAATGGCGGCAGCCGGTCCTGCAGGCTTTCGAGATCGAGCGCCATCGCAACGCCGACCACATCGGGCCGCGTCGCGAGGAATTGCCCGAGCTTGAGATAGGCCGGCCCGAGCCGGGTCAGCGCGCGCGACAGCCGTGGACCGGACTTGCCGTCGCGGCGCTCGACCAGCCGCG
Organism: Bradyrhizobium sp. NAS96.2; assembly: GCF_001908235.1. Lineage (GTDB taxonomy): Bacteria > Pseudomonadota > Alphaproteobacteria > Rhizobiales > Xanthobacteraceae > Bradyrhizobium. The sequence goes on along the minus strand of NZ_LGHK01000033.1, from coordinate 24,062 downwards.
CCAGCTTCAGCGCCAGCTGCCCGGGCGGCGGCACCAGCGCGGGATCGACGACGCCGAACACGCCTTCGCGCGCAAACACGAAACCGGCGCGGGCAAGGCGCGCGATGTGGGACAGTGCAGAGATCACAAACGCCAGCCCGAATGCAGCGCCACGATGCCGCCGGAGAGGCTCTGCCACTTCACGCGCGCAAAGCCGGCGGCGGTGATCATCTCGGCGAACGCGCTCGGCCGCGGGAATTTGCGGATCGACTCGACGAGATACTGATAGGACTCGGCGTCGCCGGTGACGGCGCGGCCGAGCGGCGGGATCACCTTGAAGGAGAACAGGTCGTAGATCCGGTCGAGGCCGGGCACGTCGACGGTGGAGAATTCCAGGCACAGGAAGCGGCTGCCCGGCTTGAGCACGCGATAGGCCTCGCGCAGCGCCAGCTCGATCTGCGGCACGTTGCGGATGCCGAACGCGATGGTGTAGGCGTCGAACGAACGGTCGGCGAAGCCCAAGGCCTCGGCATTGCCCTCGACGAACGAGACGCGGTCATCGAGGTGCTGTTTGGTGGCGCGTTCGCGGCCGACGGCCAGCATGTCGGTATTGATGTCGCAGACCGTGGCGTGGAAGCCGGTGCCCGCGGTCTTGGCGGCCCGGAACGAGATGTCGCCGGTGCCGCCGGCGACGTCGAGCAGTGCGAACGGCCGGTCGCCCTTCGGCGGGTCGAGCGCCGTGATCATGACGTCCTTCCAGGCCCGGTGCAGGCCGCCCGACATCAGATCGTTCATCAAGTCGTAGCGCTGTGCCACGCTGTGAAACACGTCGTTCACCAGCGTCTGCTTCTCGCCCAGGGGCACGTCCCTGAAGCCGAAATGGGTGGTTTGATCCGGCCGATCCATCACTCAGAACTCTTACCTTTTTGGTCGCGTTTTCTTCACGCGAACCGGTGGTCATCCCGCATCAAGTGCGGGACAGGCTCCGCCCGAAAACGCTCCAGCCAAACCATAGCGCGGCGGCCGCAATGGCGCTATCACGTCACTTCCAAAAGGTGAATGCCTGCCATGCCGGAATTACCCGAAGTCGAGACCGTCCGCCGCGGCCTGCAACCGGCCATGGAAGGCTCCAAAATCCTCAAGGCCGAGGCCCGCCGCAAGGATTTGCGGTTTCCGTTTCAAAAAGACTTTATCGCCCGGCTCGAGGGCCAGACCATCACCGGGCTCGGCCGCCGTGCCAAATATTTGATGGCGGACCTGAACTCAGGCGACGTGCTGCTGATGCATCTGGGCATGTCGGGCTCGTTCCGGGTGCTCAAGGGCGATGGCGCGGCGACGCCGGGACAATTCCACCATCCGCGCAGCGACGATCGCGCGCACGATCATGTCGTGTTCCACATGTCGTCGGGCGCGGCGGTCGTGTTCAACGATCCCAGGCGCTTCGGCTACATGAAGATCATCGCCCGCAACGCCATCGAGCATGAACCGCTGCTGAAGGGGCTCGGTCCCGAGCCGCTCGGCAACGAGTTCGACGCCGCGATGCTGGCGCGCTCCTGCCACAACAAGAAGACCAGCCTGAAGGCGGCGCTGCTCGACCAGCGCGTGGTGGCGGGACTTGGCAACATCTATGTCTGCGAGGCGCTGTTTCGCTCGCATCTGTCGCCGCGGCGATTGGCCGCGACGCTCGCCACCAAGAAGGCAGAGCCGACCGACCACGCCAGGCGGCTGGTCGACGCGATCCATTCGGTGCTCAACCAGGCGATCAAGGCCGGCGGCTCCTCGATCAGCGATCATCGGTTGACCAACGGCGATCTCGGCTATTTCCAGCATTCGTTCCAGGTCTATGACCGCGAAGGCGAGACATGCCGCACGTCGGGCTGCGAGGGCATCGTCAGGCGCTTCACCCAGAACGGCCGTTCGACGTTCTGGTGCCCGAAGTGCCAGAAGTGACATGTTCGAGACGCCGCGCATCGAGACGCAACGCCTGATCCTGCGGCCGCTTGCGCCCTCGGATGCCCCAGCGATCCAGCGTCACTTCAACAATTGGAACGTGATCAGGACTCTCGCCACGGTGGTGCCGTGGCCGTATCCCGAAGACGGCGCGGAAAGCTTCATCAAGCGGGAGCTGGACAAGATCGCGGCCGGCGAGGAGAGCTATCAATGGGTGCTGGTGCTGCGCGCCGGCGATGGCGAGGCGATCGGCAACATCAATTTCCGGCCGCGCGCCGATGGCCGCAAGGGCAATCGCGGGTTCTGGCTCGCCGAGCCCTATTGGAATTGCGGCCTCATGACCGAGGCGATCGCGGCGGTGAACGACTTCGCCTTCCTGACGCTCGGCCTCGATCACTTCCATGTCTGCAACGCGCAATCCAACGTCGCCTCGCGCCGGGTCAAGCAGAAGACCGGCGCCGAATTTGTCGGCTTCGTCGAGCTTCCGCACCACAATGGCGAAACCCGGGCGGAGAAGTGGAAAGTCACGCGCGAGACCTGGCTGCGTGATCGGCGCTGACATCGCATTTGCGAATGCCGCCATGAGGAAGTTCGCGGCGGCTTGACCGCGCCTGCGAGGCCGAACAACATGGCGCCCATCGCTCCCTAGAAAACGAGAACACAATGGCGATGAACGGCAACTGGCGCGATCGCGCCGCGACAAGCTTTCAGTGCGAGAAGCAGCCGGCGACCAGCAGCCGCGGCATGGTGGTGAGCAATCATCCGCTGGCCTCTGCTGCGGGCGCCGAGATGTTAGCTGCCGGCGGCAATGCGATCGATGCGGCAATCGCCACTCTGTTCACGCTGACCGTGGTCGAGCCGATGATGGTCGGCATCATCGGCGGCGGCATGGCGCATATTCGCCTCGCCGACGGCAGCCATCGCTTCATCGACGGCCAGAGCACGGTGCCGCAGGCGGTGAAGCCGGATACCTACACCTCGAAGCCCGGTTCGGCGCACGATGTGTTCGACACCGTCGGCAACGAGAATCTGAACGGGCCGAAGGCGGTCGCGGTGCCGGGCTCCCTGAAGGCGTGGTGCGAAACCTTGCGCCGCTTCGGTACCATGAGCCTTGCCGACGTGATGCAGCCCGCGATCAAGCATGCCGCGCGCGGCTATGCGGCGACGCCTTACCTGCACGAATGCATCACCGACGGTGCCGAGGAGATGCTGAAGGACAAGCCGATCTCGGCGATCTATCTGCCGGGCGGCACGCCGCTGAAGCCGGGCGAGCGCGTGGTGCAGGCGGAATATGCCGAGACGCTGAAATACATCGCCGACCACGGCGACAACGCACTGTACCAGGGACCGCTCGGCGACGTCCTGGTCGACTACATGAAAAAGAACGGCGGCTTCATCGCGCAGGAAGACCTTGCGACCTACAAGACCGTCGAGCGGCAGCCGATCCGCTGTGACTATCGCGGCTGGGAAATCCTCGGGCCCCCGCCGCCGGCGGCCTCAGGCGTGCACATCACAGAGATGCTCAACATCCTCGAAGGCTATGACATCGCGCGCCTCGGCTTCGGCACGGCCGAGACGATCCATTACCTTGCCGAGGTGTTGAAGATCGCCTTTGCCGATCGTGAAGCTGCGAGCGGCGATCCAGCCTATGTCAACGTGCCGGTGGAGCAGCTGACCTCGAAGGCCTATGCCGAGGAACGCCGCCGCGCGATCGACCCCGACCGCGCGCAGGCGTGGGGCGCCGGCGTCACCCAGCTCGAAAGCGCGCACACCACGCACATGACCGCGGCGGATGCGATGGGCAATGTGGTCGCGACCACCCAGACCATCAACAATCTGTTCGGCGCCAAGATCCTGATCCCGGGCCTCGGCACCGTGCCGAACAACTACATGAACCTGTTCGATCCGCGACCGGGGCACGCGCTGTCGCTGGCGGCGGGCAAGCGCGTCACCACCTCGATGTCGCCGATGATGGCGCTGCGCGACGGCAGACTGGTCTACGCACTCGGCCTGCCCGGAGGAAAGCGCATTTTCCCCAGCGCGATGCAGGCGCTGATCAATTTGATCGATCACGGCATGGACCTGCAGGAAGCGGTCGAAGCGCCGCGGGTCTGGACCGAGGGCAATGCGCTGGAGGTCGAGCAGGCGGTGCCGGAGACCATCCGCGCCGCGCTATCAGCAAAAGGCCACAAGGTGCAGGTGGTGCCGACGGTCGCCGGCGGCATGAACGCGATCCAGTTCCACGCCGATGGCACTATGTCGGGCGCGGCCTGCTGGCGCGCCGACGGCACGCCGGTCGGCATTGCGGGCGGTCTCGCCCGCGCAGGGGTGCGGTTCGCGTTGAGGTGACGTCGACTACGCTGTTTGGCAGGTTGAACCGAGCACCATCCTCAACGTCGTCCCGGCGAAGGCCGGGACCCATAACCACAGCCCGTCATTGTTGCGCGCTGCTGGAACGACGAGTCCCGCCTACAACGTCTGCTGCGGCGTATGGGTCCCGGCCTGCGCCGGGACGACGAGTGGGCAGAGCCCGGGCTGCTCTGGCGAGTTACTTCCGGACGCAGATCACGCGGACCACGGCGGATTTGGCGTCAGCGGATTCGCTCGCCGCATCGACGCCATGCGCCTTCAGGAAATTGCGCACCGTGTCGGCCGGCACCAGCGTGGCCTGCGCCGGTGGTGCCGCGTTTGCGGGGCCTGCAACGATGACGGGCTTCAGCAATGCGATGCCGGCAAACTTGCCGCCGCCGTCGAGCGCCGCGGCGCCGGAGAACCCGAGCGCGGGCGGCGGCGACAGCGCCTGATCGCTGCCGCCGAGCTGTGCCACAGAAGCCTTGACGCTGCTCGCGGCCGCACCGCCGCCCTGGCTCTGCGGATCGGCGATGCCGGTGATGTCGAGCGCGGTCTGCGTCGCCTGGCCGGCGATGCTGAGCGGCTTCAGCCCGCGCGCGCCGTAGATGCGCAGCAATGCGAGATCGTGGTCCTTATCGGCGGCGACCCGGTCGGCATTGCCATAGCCCGGGATCGTCAGCGCGATGCAGTCATCGGTCGCTATCCGGTCGGTGATAACTGCGCCATCGTCGCTGACCACGACGCCGGTGGCATATTCGACGGTCTTGCGCGGCGGCGGACCGGCCTGCACGCCTGATGGAAATGCGTTGAAAGCGCTCGACATCGCGATCACCACCGGCTCGACCGTGGTTTGCATCGCCTGGTCGTACAGGATGGTGAGGATGCGGACCTCGTCGCCCTTCAAGGTGCCGCGCAGATAGAACTTCTTCAGCCCCTGCATGCCCGACAGCACGAAGAAATCCGGCTTCACCACGGTGTAGTCGATGGTGCGGCCGGCCGGCTCCTTCTTTTCCTGCTCGGCGAGCTTTGCGGTGGTCGGGCTGGCTTCCTTGCGCCGGGTCAGCAGCACCTGAACGGTGCCGGTCGGCGAGGTCCATTTGGCGCCGGAGGCGTCGCTGGTGAGCTGCGGCACCAGTTTTGTCGGAATGCCGAGCCGCGCCCCGGTGGCGGGCTCGGTGACGATCCGCCAGCCGACGCTCTCCTGCTTGCGCCGTGCGGTGTCGGCGAGCACGCCGCGCTCCTGCGGATTCAGCACGCCGGTCGGCTTGCCGCCGCGATTCTTCTGGAATTCCTTGATCGCATTGACCATGCGCTCGCTGGCGTCGCCGGTAATGGCGCCGTTATATTCGCCGACCCAGGCGAGGTCGGATTGCAGCGCCAGCCGCTCGGCCTGCGCCATCGCGCTCGCGGTATCCTCCGGCTTCTGCAGCGCGGGTCGGATCGGCACCGTCGTCACGGTCTTCGGCTTGGCCCCGGCCGTCGATGGCGGCGTCAACTGGGCATGCGCAGCGCCCATGCCTCCAACCGTCACGGCCGCGACCATCAATGTTGCCGAAAGCATCAATCTCATGACAAATCCGGGGAAATGACTGAAACCATTGACGTCGACGCAATTAAGCACATCTGCTTGGTCGGCAACAACCGCGCTCCGGTTCAGGGAACAGCGCGCAGGACATCAAGATGCTGAGTGCCGACGAACTTGAACGCTATGCCCGCCACATCGTGCTGCGCGAGGTGGGCGGTCCCGGCCAGAATGCGCTGAAGCAGGCGTCGGTGCTGGTGATCGGCGCCGGCGGCCTCGGCGCGCCGGTGCTGATGTATCTGGCCGCCGCCGGTGTCGGCCGGCTCGGCGTGATCGATGACGATATCGTCTCGCTCTCCAATTTGCAGCGCCAGATCATCCATACGACGTCCGACATCGGCAAGCGCAAGGTCGACAGCGCGGCGGCGCAGATCCACGCGCTCAATCCGCATGTGACGTTCGAGGCGCATCCGATGCGGCTCACCGCCGACAATGCGATGGCGCTGATCGGAAATTACGATCTCGTGCTCGACGGCTCCGACAATTTCGAGACCCGCTATCTCGTCGCCGACGCGTGCTTCCTCGCGAAGCGGCCGCTGATCACGGCGGCGCTGGGCCAGTTCGACGGCTCGCTGACCACGATCCGCGCCCACGAGAAGAATGCCGAAGGCGTCTTCAACCCGACCTATCGCTGCTTGTTCCCGGAGGCGCCGCCGCCGGGCACCGTGCCGGCCTGCGCCGAGGCCGGCGTGATGGGCGCGCTGGCCGGACTCATGGGATCGATGATGGCGCTGGAAGCGATCCGCGAGATCGTCGGTTTCGGCGAGGGCCTGGTGGGCCGTCTCCTGATGGTGGATGCGCGCGCGATGCGATTCGAAACCCTGCGTTACGCGCGCGATCCGCAGAACCCGCTCAACGGCGATGCTGCCGTGATCACCGATCTGAGCGGGCATCTGTGAGATTGGGGCGTGAGAGATGAGGTTGAACTGGATCGACAGCGGGGGTTCACCTCTCCCTTGGGAGAGGTCGGCGCGCAGCGCCGGGTGAGGGATTACGGTCCCTCACTAGAGCTGCGGCCCCTCACCCGATTTGCTTTGCAAATCGACCTCTCCCCGACGGGGAGAGGTGAAGCAAGTGCATAGTCGAAACGCTTCGATTCAAACGTCTTGCTCTAGGACGCGCGCTTCTCGCTGTCCATGTGCCGGAGGTGCTCCTCCGGGTAGCGTCCGCCGGCGGCGGCGCCGGGCGGAAATGCTTCCGCGAGCGCGGCAAGATGCGCCTCGGTCAGCTTCACATCGCGCGCGCCGAGCGCTTCGGTCAGCCGTTCGCGCCGCCGCGCGCCGACCAGCGGCACGATGTCGTTGCCCTGCGCCGCGACCCAGGCGATCGCGACCTGTGCCGGCGAGGCGCCGATCTCGCCGGCGATGCAGCGCAGCCGATCCGCAAGTGCGAGGTTGGTGTCGATATTGTCGGCCTGGAAGCGCGGGCTCAGCAGGCGAAAATCCTTCGCCTCCGCGTGGATCTTCGACCAGTGCCCGCTGATCAGCCCGCGCGCCAACACGCCATAGGCGGTCATGCCGATGCCGAGCTCGCGGCAGGTGTTCAAGATGTCGGTCTCGATGCCGCGCGAGATCAGCGAATATTCGATCTGCAAATCGGCGATCGGATGCACCTTGTGGGCGCGGCGGATGGTATCGGAGCCGACCTCTGATAGCCCGATATGCCTGATCCAGCCGGCCTTGATCATGTCGGCCATCGCGCCGACCGTGTCCTCGATCGGCACGTTGGGATCGAGCCGCGCCGGGCGGTAGATGTCGATGTGATCGACGCCGAGCCGCTGTAGCGAATAGGCGACGAAATTCTTCACCGCGACCGGACGGCTGTCATAGCCGAGGAAACCGTAGTTGCGATCGCGCAGCGCGCCGAACTTGACGCTAATCTGCAGATTGTCGCGGCTGCGGCTCTTCAACGCCTCGCCGATCAGCATCTCGTTATGGCCCATGCCGTAGAAATCGCCGGTGTCGAGCAGCGTGATGCCGGCATCGAGCGCGGCGTGGATGGTGGCGATGCTCTCGTTGCGATCGCTCGGGCCGTAGAAATCAGACATCCCCATGCAGCCGAGGCCGATCTGCGAAACCGTGGGGCCGGTGGAACCGAGTTTACGTGTATCCATGGTGGTGTTCCCTGCGTGTTGCGGCGTGCGATCACGCCGCCAAGATCGCGAGGCCGATATATGGGCCGGCCCGTGTTTCGGGATAAGCTGGACAATCCAGAATGGGTTGTTCACTATATCGAACAATGCAGGATTTCGACCTTCGCGACCTCGACGCCTTCGCGGCGGTGGCGCGCACGCGCAACTTCCGGCGCGCCGCGCTCGAGCAACGCGTCTCCGTCTCAAGCCTCAGCCAGCGGCTGCGCGACATGGAGGAGCGGCTCGGCGTGCGCCTGATGAACCGCACCACCCGAAGCGTATCGCTGACCGAGGCCGGCGAGCTGCTGCTCGCCCGCGTCGCGCCGGCAATGGTCAATGTCGCCGATGCGATCACCGAGGTGCGCGGCCTGCGCGCCGAGCCGTCCGGGCGGCTGCGCATCAACGCGCCGCCGCCCGCGGTCGATCTCGTGCTGGCGCCGATGATCGCGCCGTTCCTCGCCAGATATCCGAAAGTTGACCTCGACCTCGTGGCCGAGAGCGCGTTCGTCGACATCGTCGCGCAGGGTTTTGACGCCGGCGTGCGTTACGGCGAGCATTTGGCGCAGGACATGGTCGCGGTCCCGCTCGGCGCGCCGCAGCGATACGCGGTCGTGGCGTCGAGCGACTATGTCGCGAAGCATGGCCGGCCGCTGCATCCGAAGGATCTGCTGGCGCATGCCTGCATCCGCAGCCGCTTCAGCAACGGCGTGATGTTCGATTGGGAACGGCCGCGTGGTGAAGATCTCGCCGCCGGCCAAGCTGACCGCGACCCATCTCGGCCTCGCGCTGCGCGCGGTCCATGACGGTGTCGGCTATTGGGCGACCTTCGAGGGCTACGTCCGCTACGGCGTCAAATCCGGCGCGCTCGTCAGCGTGCTCGATGACTGGTGTCCGCCGTTCGACGGCCCGTTCCTCTATTATCCCAGCCGCCGCCAGCCGCCGCCGGCACTCGCCGCGTTCGTGTCGTTCGTCACCGACTGGCGCAAGCAGGCGCGGCGGAAGAAATAAGGTCGAGCTGCCTCCACATCGTCGTCCCGGCGAAAGCCGGGACCCAACCACAGCACTCACAATTGCGAAGGCTGGGGCCCCAACTCGATACAACCATGAACATCGGTGGTTGGGTCCCTTGCTTTCGCAGGGACGACACCGAATGTGGGTCGGCCGCACCGGCACCTTTGCATGGGGTTGTTTTCAATATTTTGGCTGTGCCGTCGCACCCTCCCCTGGAGGGGGAGGGTCGGCTCACATGGAGCGCAGCGTAATGTGAGACGGGGTGGGGTGATCTCTCAACACGGGCAGTCTCTACGTGGAGAGACTTTCACCCCACCCCGCCGCTCATTTCATTCGCGTCGACCCAAGAGCGAGCTTCGCTTGTCTCGACCCCTCCAGGGGAGGGTGAAGGAGCACTGTACGACCTCACAGCATGCTTGGCAGCACGCGATCCGGCGGCTTGTGGGCGTCGAGGAAGGTTCGGATGTTGATGATCACCTTCTCGCCCATCTCGACGCGGCCTTCGATGGTGGCCGAGCCCATGTGGGGCAGCAGCGTCACCTTGCCGGCCCTGGCGAGCCGCACCAGCTTCGGGTTGACTGCGGGCTCGTGCTCATAGACGTCGAGCGCTGCGCCGCCGATCTCTCCGGCCTCGATCAGCTTGATCAGCGTGTCCTCGTCGATCACCTCGCCGCGCGAGGTGTTGACGACATAGGCCTCTTTCCGGATCAGCTTGAGCCGCCGCGCCGAGAGCAAATGATAGGTCGCCGGCGTGTGCGGGCAGTTCACCGAGATGATGTCCATCCGCGCCAGCATCTGATCGAGGCTTTCCCAATAGGTCGCCCCGAGCTCCTCGGCGATCATGGGCGCCACCGGGCGGCGGTTGTGATAGTGGATCTGCAGGCCGAAGGCGCGGGCACGGCGCGCCACGGCCTGGCCGATCCGGCCCATGCCGACGATGCCGAGCCGCTTGCCGCCGATGCGGTGGCCGAGCATCCAGGTCGGCGACCAGCCGGCCCAGTGCTGCTTGCCTTCGGTCAGGATCGAGGCGCCTTCGATCAGCCGGCGCGGCACCGCGAGGATCAGCGCCATGGTCATGTCGGCGGTGTCCTCGGTCAGCACCTTCGGCGTGTTGGTCACCGTGATGCCGCGGGCATGGGCCGCGGCGACGTCGATATTGTCGACGCCGTTGCCGAAATTGGCGATCATCTTCAGCTTGCAGTCGGGCTGGTTGATCACGTCCTCGCGGATCATGTCGGTCACGGTCGGCACCAGCACGTCGGCGGTCCGTGCCGCCTCGGCGATCTGTTCCGGCGTCATCGGCGTGTCGTCGAGATTCAGTCTGGCATCGAACAGCTCGCGCATCCGGGTCTCGATCGAGTCCGGCAGCTTGCGAGTGACGACGACGAGAGGCTTTTTCTTCACCGACATGTCCTGCTTTCATGAGGTGCGCGGCTCGCCAAAAACCGAGCCGTTGAGGCCTCATTAACCCGGTTGTTCGACACTGCTGATAGCCGCGCTGTCCCGGCGTTTCCTTCGCGTTTCCTAGGGTTCCCCGATACTTGCCCCGGCTTTCGTCAGGGGAAATTCGGGTGTTCTGGCTCTCAGGCGTTCCGTCCTCTCTAGCAGAAGGCCGGGCCAAGACAAGAACCCCTCGGACGTGCGGTGCGGGAGCGGACGGCGCGGTCGCAGGGGCCTGAGACTTTAGGCGTGGGTTTGGATTTGGGTTTGGGTTTGGGTTGCAGCTCGCCGAATGCGGTTGAGCATCCCGGCAGGAGACGAGTTGATGGTCTGGCGTTTCGGTTCATTGGTGGCTCTGGTCGGGAGCATGCTGAGTGCGTCGGTCAGCCCCGGACATTCCGCCAAGGATTTGAGCCCCACCACCAGCGGCCTGCCGATTCCGCGTTACGTCAGCCTGAAATCCGATCATGTGAACGTCCGGGCCGGCCCAACCAAGGACAATGACGTCGCCTGGGTCTACACGCGCTCCGGGCTGCCGGTCGAAATCACCGCCGAGTTCGAGAACTGGCGCCGGGTGCGCGATTCCGAAGGCGCCGAAGGCTGGGTCTATCATTCCCTGCTGTCCGGCCGCCGCACGGCGGTCGTCACCATGAAGAACAAGGACGATCTGGCCTCGCTGTACGATCGTCCCGACGCCACCAGCGCGATCGCGGCGCGCCTGCAGGCCGGCGTCGTCGCGCAGGTCAAGAAATGCGCCAACAGCTGGTGCCGGGTCACCGGCAACGGGTTCGACGGCTGGATCGAGCAGCAGCGCCTGTGGGGCGTCTATGCCGACGAGAAGGTGGACTGAGATTTGTTGTCGTCCCGGCGCAGGCCGGGACCCATACCGCGTGATTTATCATTGGCGCGCGGTAGGAGACGCCTTTAGCAGCAACCAAGATTTGTTGTCGTCCCGGCTTTCGCCGGGACGACAAGTCAGCGCTTCTTGCGCAGCCGCACGACCATGTCGACGCGGGAAATCTCGTAGCCTTCCGGCACGTCGGGCATCTTCGACAGCACGAGGTTCGGGTCGGGAATATCGACCAGCTCGTGATTGTGCTCGAGGTAGAAGTGATGATGGGTCGACACGTTGGTGTCAAAATAGGTCTTGGTGCCGTCAACGCTGACCTGGCGCAGCAGGCCGGCGTCCGTCAGCTGGTTGAGCGTGTTGTAGACGGTCGCCAGCGACACCGGAACCTTGGCCAACGTGGCTTCCTCGTACAGCATTTCAGCGGTCAGGTGGCGGGCACCCTTGCCGAACAGCAGCCAACCCAGCGCCATGCGCTGACGGGTCGGCCGGAGGCCGGCAGACTGCAGCATCTCGTTGACGTCATGCCACGGGCAGCCGGTCAGGGCAGGGTGGTGCCCAGCGCCCCGGGCAGCCGGGTGCACGGCATCATCATTCACAGCCGGTACTTCCTCGTTCATATCCACTCTATGCACCCAACTCAGGCAATATTCCTCATAAATATAAAAAGGATGCCTATCAGATGCAAGTTTTTCGCAACTAGAACGAATCCAAGCTGCGGTAGAAACCTAAGGCAAAGCGGTCATTTATCATCGGAATGCCGCTTTGCTGGCCAGTTAACCCTATGTTAGAGAGCGCGCGGACCACATATGCGCTTTCGGCAGAGATAACAGGCCGGTAGCGTACCCAGGTAGCGCCAAGATGCGGGACGGGTTATTCCGGTTCCCGTGGGTAGATTAAGGTCCGACCAAGCAAAAGCGCTTCATCGGGACATCAGAGGTGGAAAGAGGATGCTGGATCGGCGCGGCGGTTACGAATACGAGGATTTGCTGGCTTGCGGACGGGGCGAGCTGTTTGGTCCCGGCAACGCCCAGTTGCCGCTGCCGCCGATGCTCATGTTCGATCGCATCAGCGATATCTCGGAAAACGGCGGCGAGTACGGCAAGGGGCTGGTACGCGCCGAGCTCGAGGTGAAACCGGACCTTTGGTTCTTCGGCTGCCATTTCAAGAACGATCCGGTGATGCCGGGCTGTCTCGGTCTCGATGCCATGTGGCAAATGGTCGGCTTTTACCTTGGCTGGATCGGTGGCGAAGGTCGTGGCCGTGCGCTTGGCCTCGGCGAGCTGAAGTTCTCCGGACAGGTGCTGCCGCACGCGCGCAAGGTTGTGTACAACATCGATATCAAGCGCGTGATGCGGTCAAAGCTCGTGCTTGGAATTGCCGACGGGTGGCTTTCCATGGACGACGAGATTATTTATCGCGCCAAGGACTTGAAGGTCGGATTGTTCAAGCAGGGCACGGCGCCATCTTGAGCAGGATCATCATGCGGCAACATAAAGGCAGGGCGAGGCGAACATGAGGCGGGTTGTCATCACGGGGATGGGTATTGTCTCGTCCATCGGTAACAACACCCAGGAAGTGCTTGCGAGCCTCTACGAGGCGAAGTCGGGCATTTCACGTGCGGAGAAAGCCGCCGAGCTTGGCTTTCGCTCGCAGGTGCACGGTGCGCCGACACTCAATCCCGCCGAGGTGATCGATCGCCGCGCGATGCGGTTCCTTGCCGAAGGTGCTGCCTGGAATCACGTCGCCATGGAGCAGGCGATCCGCGACTCCGGGCTCGAGGAGAAGGAAGTCTCCAACATCCGCACCGGCATCATCATGGGATCCGGCGGACCGTCGACGCGCACGCTGGTGGAAGCCGCCGACATCGCGCGCGCCAAGGGCCCGAAGCGCGTCGGTCCGTTCGCGGTGCCGAAGGGCATGTCGTCGACGGCATCGGCGACGCTCGCGACCTGGTTCAAGATCAAGGGCGTGAACTACTCGATCTCCTCGGCCTGCGCGACGTCGAACCATTGCATCGGCAATGCCTACGAGACGATCCAGATCGGCAAGCAGGACATCATCTTCGCCGGCGGTTGCGAGGAACTCGACTGGACGCTGTCGGTGCTGTTCGACGCGATGGGCGCGATGTCCTCGAAATACAACGACACGCCGGCCACCGCCTCGCGTCCTTACGACATCAGCCGCGACGGTTTCGTGATCGCCGGCGGCGCCGGTGTCGTGGTGCTCGAAGAGCTCGAGCATGCCAAGGCGCGCGGCGCGCGAATCTACGCCGAGGTCGTCGGCTACGGCGCGACCTCTGACGGATACGACATGGTGGCGCCGTCCGGCGAGGGCGCCGAGCGCTGCATGCGCATGGCGATATCGACGGTGAACACGCCGGTCGACTACATCAATCCGCACGCCACCTCGACGCCGGCCGGCGATCCGCCGGAGATCGAGGCGATCCGCAAGGTGTTCGGCACCGGCGACAAGTGCCCGCCGATTTCGGCGACCAAGGCGCTGACCGGCCACTCGCTCGGCGCGACCGGCGTGCAGGAAGCGATCTACTCGCTCTTGATGCTGAACAACGGCTTCGTCTGCGAGAGCGCGCATATCACCGAGCTCGACCCGGTGTTCGCGGATATGCCGATCGTGCGCAAGCGGATCGACAACGCCAAGCTGACGACCGTGCTGTCGAACTCGTTCGGCTTCGGCGGCACCAACGCGACGCTGGTGTTCAGGCGGCTTGACGCGTGATTTCGCCTCTCCCCGCTTGCTGAGGGAGGACCGCAGCAGCGCATGGGAATATTGCAACGATCCGGAATGGGGTGGGAATGATTATTGAACCGCGCGTGCGAGGCTTCATCTGCACGACGGCACATCCCGTCGGCTGCGCCACCAATGTCCGCGAGCAGATCGCCTACGTTCTGAAGCAGGGTCCGGTTGCCGACTGTCCCAAGCGCGTCGCCGTGCTGGGCTGCTCGACGGGCTACGGCCTCGCGAGCCGCATTGTTGCGACCTTCGCCGGCGGCGCCGATACGATCGGCGTGTCGCTGGAGCGCGAGCCGTCGGAAAAGAGAAGCGCCAGCGCCGGCTGGTACAACAACCGCGCCTTCGAGATCGAGGCCGAGAGGATCGGGCGATCTCCGCTCACGCTCGAAGGCGACGCCTTCTCCGACGAGCTGAAGAAAGACTTCATCGAGCGGGTGCGCGAGAAATTCGGACAGCTCGATTTGCTGGTCTACAGCATGGCCGCGCCGGTCCGCACCGATCCCGACACCGGCAAGACCTATCGCTCGGTGATCAAGCCGCTCGGCGCCCCGGTCGAGATCAAGACGCTCGACACCGAGACCGGCGAGGTGTTCCAGACCACGCTCGAGCCTGCGAACGAAGACCAAACCGCGGCGACCGTCGCTGTGATGGGCGGCGACGACTGGAAGCGCTGGATCGACCAGCTCGCCGATGCCGGCGTGCTGGCGCCGGGCTTCCGGACGCTCAACTACACCTATATCGGCAGCGAACTGACCTGGCCGATCTACTGGAACGGCACGCTCGGTCGCGCCAAGGTCGATCTCGATGCCAAGGCGGAAGCGATCCGGGGCCGGCTCGGTGCGGACGCGGCGCGCGTCGTGGCGCTGAAGGCCGTCGTCACCCAGGCGAGCTCGGCCATTCCGGTCGTGCCGCTCTATGGCACGGTGCTGTTCAAAGTCATGAAGCAGCTCGGGCTGCATGAGGGCTGCATCGAACAGATCGATCGCCTGTTCCGCACCCGGCTCGGCAAGGACGTCGCGCTCGACGACGCGCAGCGCATCCGGGTCGACGATTGGGAGCTTTCGCCCGAAGTGCAGACCGAAGTGTCGCGGCGCTGGCCGCTACTCACCACCGAGACGCTCGGCGAGCTGGCGGATCTCGGCGAGTACAAGAGCCAGTTCCTGCGCCTGTTCGGCTTCGGCATCGACGGCGTTGACTACACGCAGGACGTCGATCCGCGCGTCGTGCCGGGTTAGGCCAGCCGGAATTCACCACCTCGTAGCCCGGATGAAGCGAAGCGAAATCCGGGTTTGTCTCCGCGGAGAAGCTGTCCCGGATTACGCTGCGCTCCGTCCGGGCTACGCGACGACAGAGACTCGAAGCTCACCCCGCCGCGATCTTCTCTGCGCGCTGGAACGCGGGCCGTGCAACGCAGCGGTCGATATAGGCCTCGAATGACGGCCGCGGCGGCACCATCTTGAAGATGCGCACCGCAAAGTTCAGTCCCGCGCCGATCGTGATGTCAGCGGCGGAGAATTGCTCGCCAAGGATCCACGGTCCCTTCTGCAGCTCGGCATCGAGCACGTCGAACACCTGCGCCGCGCTGCCCCACGCCGCGGTGCTGGTCGGCACTTCGAGCTTGGTGAAGAGCTGGATCAGCGCCGGCTCGATGCAACTCGGCGAGAAGAACAGCCATTGCAGATAGCGTGCGCGCTTCGGGTCAGTCGTGGCCGGCGCGAGCTTCGTCTCGGGATAGCGGTCGGCGATATAGGCGCAGATCGCCGCCGCCTCGGCGAGCTGTGCATCGCCGTCGGCCAACGCCGGCACCTTGCCCATCGGGTTGATCTTGAGGAACTCCGGCGACTTCTGCGCGCCCGTGCTGATATCGGTCAGCACCCGCTCATAAGGCAGGCCGGATTCCTCCAGCAGCCAGATGGCGGAGAACGAGCGCGAGCGCGGCGACCAGTACAGCTTGATCATGAGTTAACCTCCGACGTGTGGTTCGCTCTCTTCCACCGGTAGTGCTTCATCGTGAAGCCGGTCACCGGACTGAGGGATTCTTTCTCGAACACAAATCCTTCGCGCTCGTACCAGCGCCAGGCCTTGTCATTCTCGCGGACGCATTTCAGCCAGATCTCGTCAGGCATTTGCCGGCGCGTGAAGGCGAGCAGATGGCGTCCGAGGCTTCGGCCCTGATGGCTTGGCGCGACCATCAGCTGGTCGAGCAGCAAGGTCGGCAGATGCAGCGCCAGCATGGCGGCGATGGTGCCGTGATCGTCGGCGACGAACAGGCTCCAGCCGCCGGCGATCTCGCGCGGCAGGCGTGCGCGCAGATCGTTCAACAAGCTCTCGCTTGCTTGCGAGAGCCCGGTCGAAACCCAGCTCTCCATCCAGACGCGCGCGATCACGTCATGGTCGTCGGGGCGGCCAGGGCGGATGGTCGGCAGCCTCATCGGCGATCCCCATGGCGCTCGACACCGGTGGCGCGACGCTGTGGACGTAAGGGTGAAAGCCCCGCGGAGCGATCGCAGGGCGTTCGAACGTAACGCAGTTCCTGGCGAGCGGCGAGCCCGCGGCTCACACGCCGAGCGTGCCGGCCTTTGCGGCCGCATAGCGCTCGGCCACGGCCTTCCAGTTCACCGTGTTCCACCACGCCTTGAGGTAATCGGGCCGGCGGTTCTGGTATGTCAGGTAATAGGCGTGCTCCCAGACATCGTTGCCGAGCAGCGCACGCTTGCCGTCCATGATCGGATTGTCCTGGTTCGGCCGCGTTTCGATCGCGAGCTTGCCGTCCTTGGTCACGGTGACGAACACCCAGCCGGAGCCGAACACGCGTCCGCCGGCGGCATTGAAGTCGGTCTGGAATTTCTCCATGCCGCCGAGGTCGCGGTCAACAGCGGCGAGCACCTCGCCATCGGGCTTGCCGCCGTTCGGTCCCATGATCTGCCAGAACATCGTGTGGTTGGCGTGGCCGCCCATGTTGTTGCGCACGCCGGTGCGGATCGCTTCCGGCACGCTGCCGAGATTGGCGAGCACGTCGGTGACCGGCTTCTCCGCGATCTGCGGATTGTCCTTGGCGAAGGTGTTGAGGTTGGTGACATAGGCCTGGTGATGCCGGTCGTGATGGATCTCCATCGTCCTGGCATCGATATGCGGCTCGAGCGCATTGGCGGGATAGGTCAGCGGATCGATCTTGAACGGTCCGGCTGGGGCTTGCGCCGTGGCCTGGGCGAATGCTGCGCGCGACGAGGCGGCGGCTGCGGCGATGCCGCTTGCTGCGATGATCAAATGGCGTCGGGACATCAAGGACATCGTCATTCTCCATGCTGGGACAGCCTCCTGATGTTAGGCGCAAGTTGTGAACGGGTTCCAACAGAGCCGGTCACAATATCGGGTCAAAACCGCGCACTCCGATAAGCGGAGATTGATTTGCGGCTCCTGCGACAAACTAAAAAGGGCGGCCACAGGGCCGCCCTTTTCGCAACAATCGATTTGCCTTGGCTTACTCGCCGGCGGCTTCGCGCGGCGCCGGAGCGTCGCTCTTCTGCTTGGCCTCGAGGTCCTCGCCGGTCTCCTGATCGACCGCCTTCATCGACAGGCGGGTCTTGCCGCGATCGTCGAAGCCGAGCAGCTTGACCTTGACCTTGTCGCCTTCCTTGACGACGTCGGAGGTCTTCTGCACGCGGTTGGCCGCGAGCTGGCTGATGTGGACGAGGCCGTCCTTGGCGCCGAAGAAGTTCACGAACGCGCCGAACTCCATCACCTTGACGACGGTGCCCTCGTAGATCTGGCCGACCTCCGGATCTGAGGCGATCGACTTGATCCACTTGATCGCAGCCTTCATCGCCTCGCCGTCATTGGAGGCGACCTTCACGGTGCCGTCGTCCTCGATGTTGACCTTGGCGCCGGTCTTCTCGACGATCTCACGGATCACCTTGCCGCCGGTGCCGATCACTTCACGGATCTTGTCGGTGGCGATCTTGAAGGTCTCGATGCGCGGAGCGTATTCGCCGAGCTCGGCGCGCGCCGCGGTGAGGGCCTTGGCCATCTCGCCGAGGATGTGGATGCGCCCTTCCTTGGCCTGGCCAAGCGCAACCTTCATGATCTCCTCGGTGATGCCCTCGATCTTGATGTCCATCTGGAGCGAGGTGATGCCCTGGTCGGTGCCGGCGACCTTGAAGTCCATGTCGCCGAGATGATCCTCGTCGCCGAGGATGTCCGACAGCACCGCGAAGCGCTGACCCTCGAGGATCAGGCCCATGGCGATGCCGGCCGTCGGCCGCTTCAGCGGCACGCCGGCGTCCATCAGCGACAGCGAGGCGCCGCAAACCGAAGCCATCGAGGACGAGCCGTTCGACTCGGTGATCTCGGAGACCACGCGGATCGTATACGGGAACTCGTGATGCGGCGGCAGCACCGGGTGGATCGCGCGCCAGGCGAGCTTGCCGTGGCCGATCTCGCGGCGCTTGGTGCCGCCGAGGCGACCGGTTTCACCGACCGAGTAGGGCGGGAAGTTGTAGTGCAGCAGGAACGTTTCCTTGTACGTCCCCGACAGCGCGTCGATGTACTGCTCGTCCTCGCCGGTCCCGAGCGTGGTCACGACCATCGCCTGGGTCTCACCGCGGGTGAACAGCGCCGATCCGTGAGCGCGCGGCAGCACGCCGGCTTCAGCGATGATGTTGCGCACGGTCTTGACGTCGCGGCCGTCGATGCGCTTGCCGGTGTCGAGGATGTTCCAGCGAACGATCTTGGCTTCCAGTTCCTTGAACACGGCGGCGACGCGGAGCTTGTCGTATCTCGGCTCCTGGCCTTCCGGGAAGAAGTGCGCGAGCACCTTCTCCTTGACGGCGCCGACCGCGGCATAGCGTTCCTGCTTGACCGGGATCGCGTAGGCCTTGCGCAGCTCCTGCTCGGCAATGCCAAGCATTTCCTTCTCGATCTCCGAATTGTCGATCGTGGTGACTTCGCGCGGCTCCTTGGCAGCCTTCTCGGCCAGCTCGATGATCGCGTTGATCACGGGCTGGAAGTGGCGGTGGCCGAACATGACCGCGCCGAGCATCACGTCTTCGTTGAGCTCCTTGGCTTCCGACTCGACCATCAGCACGGCGTCGGCGGTGCCGGCGACGACGAGGTCGAGCTGGGTCTCGGTCATCTCGTCCAGCGTCGGGTTGAGGATGAATTCGTCATTGGCGAAGCCGACGCGGGCGGCGCCGATCGGGCCCTTGAACGGGGCGCCCGACAGCGTCAGCGCGGCGGAGGCGGCGACCAGCGACACGATGTCCGGATCGTTCTCCATGTCGTGCGAGAGAACGGTGACGATCACCTGGGTCTCGTTGCGCCAGCCATCGACGAACAGCGGACGGATCGGACGGTCGATCAGGCGGGAGACCAGCGTCTCCTTCTCGGTCGGACGGCCTTCGCGCTTGAAATAGCCGCCGGGAATGCGGCCCGCGGCGTAGGTCTTCTCCTGGTAGTCGACCGTCAGTGGCAGGAAGTCGACGCCTTCGCGCGGCGCCTTCGCCGCGACGACGGTGGCAAGCACCACGGTCTCGCCGTAGGTCGCCATCACGGCGCCGTCGGCCTGGCGGGCGATCTTGCCGGTTTCTAGTTTGAGGGGACGTCCACCCCAGTCGATCTCGACGGAATGCGAATTGAACATTTCGGTTTCTTTCATGGTTTCACGAAAGCACGGAGCCCTGAAACACAAAGACCATGCCAAGACGGCGAGACACTGACGCGCTGCTGCGGTCAGCATCCGGCGATCCTGCCATGGTCCCTGGATTTCGGATGGCGTCCATCCTTTCGGTCATCTGGGCATCTTGCCCGGTCCAGCGGCCGGATTGCTGCTGGACGCTAGTTGGCATGGCGCGACTGCCATGCTGCGCATGATCATCTTTCGACAATTCGAAAGCCCGGGTTCACGGACGATCATGCGAAAACGCGCGCGAACCTTCGCGCGCGTGCTTCTCAAATCAACGACGGATGTTGTGCTTTTCGAGCAGCGCCTTATAGCGCGCCTCGTCCTTGCGCTTGATGTAGTCAAGCAGGGAGCGACGCGTCGACACGAGCTTCAGGAGGCCGCGGCGTGAATGGTTGTCCTTCACATGGCTCTTGAAGTGCTCGGTGAGGTTATTGATGCGTTCCGACAGGATCGCGACCTGGACCTCGGGCGAGCCGGTGTCGCCGGCTTTGGTGGCATTCGTCTTGATGACTTCCGCTTTGCGTTGCGCGGTAATCGACATCGTCAGTTACTTTCATTGTTGCGAGCCGGACCGGCAGTCAGTCCGTTCAGGTTGAACACGCGCTTGGGGATGAGTTCGCCATTGCCAATTTCAGCAAGCGCGAGAAGCCGGCCTGCCACCGTGACATAGACTGTGCCGCTAGTATTGGGCGCATCCCGTCCGCGCAACAAAACGGCCTGGCCCCTGTGGAGCCTTGCCGCATCAGCCCGTGTGACGGCCAGTGCCGGGATGTCGTCCAGCGCGGTCTCAACGGGCAAAAGCGCGTCGGCGAGGCTGCCCTCGCCAGACGCGGCTCTATTGCATAAAGCCTCCAACTGTTCCAGCGGAATCATGTCCGCTTCCGTAAACGGACCGACCAGGGTCCGCCGCAGGGCGCAGATATGGCCGAAACAGCCCAGAATCCGGCCCATATCGCGGGCCAAGGCCCGGACATAGGTTCCCTTGCCGCACTCGGCCTCGAACACGGATTGTCCGTTATCTCCATGTTCCACAAGGGTTAATTCGTGAATCTCGACCGGGCGGGGCTTCAGTTCCACGGTCTCGCCGTCGCGCGCCAGATCATAGGCCCGCTCGCCCTGCACCTTGATGGCCGAATATTGCGGCGGGATCTGCTCGATCACCCCGGTGAAGCGCGGCAGCAGCTCGCGGATCGAATCGGCGGTCGGCCGGTTCTCGCTGGTCCGGACCGGCCGCCCCTCGGTGTCGTCGGTGTCGCGCTCCTCGCCCCAGCACACCGTGAAGCGGTAACGCTTGCGGCCGTCCATCACGAACGGCACCGTCTTGGTGGCCTCGCCCAGCGCGATCGGCAGCCCGCCGGAGGCGAGCGGATCGAGGGTGCCGGCATGGCCGGCGCGCTTGGCCTGGAACAGGCGCTTGAGCACGGCGACCGCCTGCGTCGAGGTCATGCCGATCGGCTTGTCGAGCACCACCCAGCCATGGACATCGCGCTTGTCGCGGCGCGGCTGCTGGTTCTGCCTGCCCTGCTTCTGGCGCGGGTCGTTGTTGGTGCGGCGCGCATCGTCGCTGCGCTGCCCGGCAAAAGCATCCCGCTCAGCGTCGCGCGCGTCGGTATCCTTCGCGTCCATCACGCTGTTGGTCGTCATCACAGTCATCACTCTTCGTCCGAATCGGGTGCAAGGTCGCGCTGCACCGCAGGTGTCCGCAGTAGTTTCTCGATGCGCTCCGCCTCGTCGAACCGCTCGTCGACGCGGAAGCGAATGTCGGGGGCAAATTTCAGGTTGACGCGATGCGCGATCTCGCCGCGAAGGAACTTCTTGTTGCGCTCGAGCGCTGTGATCACCGTGTCGGTGTCGCGGCCGCCGAGCGGCATCACGTAGATCGTCGCGAGCTTCAGGTCCGGCGACATACGCACCTCGGGCACGGTGATGATGTGGCCTTCGAGATCGGGATCGTGGACTTCACCCTGTGACAGAATCTCGGCAACCGCATGGCGAACGGTTTCGCCGACGCGCAGCTGACGTTGCGAGCCGCCCGGGCTGGAACTCTTCTTTTGACGGGGCATGACCTTCTTCCAAAACCGTCGCGCCCGCAGGCCCTCGGCCGCGGGCATCAATGTCCTGACTTTGCTTTCAATCGGGCAATGCGCGGGTGGCCGGACCAAACGTCCGGCCACCTCGTCGCATTTCAGTTAAATGGACCCAACGCTGAGCTTCGTAAGATTTGGACTTACAGAGAGCGCTGGATCGTCTCGATGCGGTAACATTCGATCACGTCGCCGACACGCATGTCGCCGTAGTTCTCGAATGCCATGCCGCATTCCTGGCCGGACTGCACTTCCTTCACTTCATCCTTGAAGCGCTTCAGGGTCGACAGCTTGCCTTCGTGCACCACGACGTTGTCGCGGATCAGACGCACATTGGCGCCGCGTTCCACGGTGCCGTCGGTGACGCGGCAACCCGCGACCTTGCCGACCTTGGAAATGTTGAACACTTCCAGGATCTGCGCGTTGCCCAGCATGGTTTCGCGCAGCGTGGGCGCGAGCAGGCCGGACATCGCCTTTTTGATGTCATCCACGAGGTCGTAGATGATGTTGTAGTAGCGGATCTCGATGCCGTTGCGCTTGGCCGCGGCGGCCGCTTCCTTGTTGGCGCGGACCGAGAAGCCGATGATCGCGGCGTTGAAGCCTTCCGCCAGCGTGACGTCGGACTCCGAGATGCCGCCGACGCCGGCATGCAGGATGCGGGCGGCGACTTCGTCGGTGCCCAGCTTCTCGAGCGAGCCCAGGATCGCTTCCAGCGAGCCCTGCACGTCGGCCTTGACGATCAGCGGGAACTCCTTGCGGCCCGCGGTCTTGAGCTGCGACATCATCTGCTCGAGCGAGCCGCGCATACCCGAGATCGAGGCAGCCGCGTTCTCGCGCTTCTGGTGCGCGCGGTAGCTCGTGACCTGGCGGGCGCGGGCTTCGTTCTCGACGACGGCGAGGCGGTCGCCGGCTTCCGGCGGGCCGTTGAAGCCGAGCACCTCGACCGGCACGGACGGGCCGGCCTCTTCGAGATTCTCGCCCTGGTCCGAGATCAAGGCGCGGACGCGGCCCATTTCGGCGCCGGCCACGATGATGTCGCCGACGCGCAGCGTGCCGCGCTGCACTAGCACGGTCGCGACCGGACCGCGGCCGCGATCGAGCTTGGCTTCGATCACGGTGCCTTCCGCCGGACGCTCCGAATTGGTCTTCAGGTCGAGGATTTCGGCCTGCAGCGCGATCATCTCGAGCAGCTTGTCGAGATTGGTCTTGTTCTTCGCCGAGACCTCGACGTCGACGACGTCGCCGCCAAGCGATTCGACCTGCACCTCGTACTGCAGCAATTCGGTGCGCACGCGCTCCGGCCGCGCATCGGGCTTGTCGATCTTGTTGATCGCCACGATCATCGGCACCTTGGCTGCCTTGGCGTGGTTGATCGCCTCGATCGTCTGCGGCATCACGCCGTCATCGGCCGCGACCACCAGCACGACGATGTCGGTGACCTTGGCGCCGCGGGCGCGCATCGCGGTGAACGCGGCGTGGCCGGGCGTGTCGATGAAGGTGATCTTGGTGCCGGTCTCCGGCGAGGTCACCTGATAGGCGCCGATATGCTGGGTAATGCCGCCGGCTTCGCCCGACACCACGTTGGCGTGGCGCAGCGCGTCGAGCAGCGAGGTCTTGCCGTGGTCGACGTGACCCATGACGGTGACGACAGGCGACCGCGGCTCGGTATCGGTGGAATTGTCGACGACGTCGAACAGGCCTTCTTCCACGTCCGACGCGGCGACGCGCTTGACGCTGTGGCCGAGCTCTTCGGCGATCAGCTGCGCGGTGTCGGCATCGATCACGTCGGTGATCTTGTGCATCGCGCCCTGCTTCATCAGCATGCGGATGACGTCGACCGCGCGTTCCGACATGCGGTTCGCCAGTTCCTGGATCGTGATCGCTTCCGGGATGGTGACTTCGCGGATCAGCTTTTCCTTGGGCTCGTTCGACGCATGCCCCTTCAGGCGCTGAGTGCGGCGGCGGAACGAGGCGATCGAACGCTCGCGGACGTCGTCGGCGTTGAGCGCAGTGGTCAGGGTGAGGCGGCCGCGCTCTTTCTGCGGACCGGGCTTGTGGGTGGTCTTCGGAGCCGCGACGGGGCGCACGGCGCCGCCGGGGCGGCGCACCATGCGCGGACCTTCGTCTTCGTCGGGCCCGGCCGCAACCGCCGCCGGCCTCGGCGCAGAGGCCGGTGTGCGCGCGGTTGTCGTGGTCGTCGGGCGTGATGCGGGTGCACGGGCGGCCGGAGCAGATGCAGCAGGCGCTGACGT
>NZ_LGHK01000329.1 GCF_001908235.1 Bradyrhizobium sp. NAS96.2 | reverse complement strand
CCGAGGGCGGCGCCGGGGTCCCCGGCCCTTCCGAGCGCGACTCGAGCCTGCTCGATCGCGACAAGATTCCGTCCAACACCGAGGTGCTGACCTCGGCGGATTTCAGCCGCAACTATTCGACCAACTTCCTGGACTCGGTGAACCGCAAGCTGCCCGGCGTCACGCTCACCGACCAGACCGGCAACCCGTTTCAGCGCACGCTTGATTATCGCGGCTTCGTCGCCTCGCCGGTTCAGGGCACGCCGCAGGGCATCGCGGTCTATCAGAACGGCGTGCGCATCAACGAATCCTGGGGCGACGTGGTCAACTGGGATTTCATCCCGGAAAAGGCCATCGACCGGGTTTCGCTGGTGCCCAACAACCCGATCTTCGGCCTGAACGCGATCGGCGGCGCGCTCAGCATCCAGATGAAGAACGGCTTCACCTATCAGGGCTCCGAGGCGGAACTGTTCGGCGGCTCCTACGGGCGCGTGCAGGGCGCCGTGCAGGCCGGCGGCCAGCGGGACAACATCTCCGCCTATGCGGCGTTTGAATCCGCCTATGATCGCGGCTGGCGCGACCATGCGAACTCCTCGCACATCAACCGGATGTATGTCGACGTCGGCGCGCGCAACGATGACACCGAATTCCACGTCAATTTCACCGGGGCCAGCAACCTGCTCGGCAACGTCGCGGCAACGCCGGTCGAGTTGCTCAACCAGCGCTGGTCGAGCGTCTACACCTGGCCGCAATCGACGCTGCTGCAGCTCGCCTTCGTCAACGCGACGTTGAACCACAATTTCTCGGACACATGGTCGTTCCAGGGCAACGCCTATTTCCGCGGCTTCCGGCAGACCCATGTCGACGGCAACGGCACTGACGTTGCGCCATGCGACGATCCCACCACTTTGTGCATCGGCGACGGCCTTCCGGTCTTCGGTCCGGCGGACGGCCCAGCCACTCCGAACACGCTCGGCAACGCCTTCCTTGGCGAGATCGATCGCAACCGGGCCGCGACCAACAGCTACGGCGGTACGGCGCAGTTGACCAACTCGGACAAGCTGTTCGGGCACGACAACCACGTCGTGATGGGTGTCAGCGTCGATCACGGCAATACGAAGTTCACCGCAACCAGCGAGCTCGGAACGATTGATCCGAATAATCT
>NZ_LGHK01000328.1 GCF_001908235.1 Bradyrhizobium sp. NAS96.2 | reverse complement strand
GCCATGCATGCTGACCTCCGGCCCAGCACACAGGGTGAATCAGATTTTGCAATCGATGGGAATCCCCCTCGATTCAATTCGGTCAGATTTTGCTCTAGAGCCCTTTCCCTACCCACTTCGCTCAACAACGTTCTAGATCCGCGCGCCGCATAGTCCGCTCATGATCGCAATCGCGATCAGCCCGCCGGTCGCGAGCCCGGTTGCCCAGATCCGGTTGGCAATGGTGGTGGCGACGCCGTGTGCGATCAGGACGCCGCGCAGTCCTGAAGCCAGATGGCCGAGGACGAAGAACACGCCGAGCGCGTAGTGCGGCACCAAGCGAATGCTCCAGGCGTCATGGATCAGGCCGGTCGGTGCGCCCGAGGCCCAGTCCCAATTGGTGTCGATGTGGTGCACGGCGCGCGCCGAGACGAATGCTGAATTCAGATGGGTGACGATGAATGCCGCGAGGTAGGTGCCCGAGCCGATCTGAAACACACGATACGCATCCGCCGGCAGCGCGCTCCAGCGCCAGGCGAGCCGCACGCCGACGGCGACCTGGAAAAGCATCAGGCCGACGAGGACCGGTTCGATCACGGACGAGCGGTAGACCGTGCGTCCGATCCTCATCACGGCACCATGAACGTCGGGTCCGAGCAGGCCCAGCAGATGATTGGTGAGATGAAACGTGACGTAGAGCAGAATCACCGCCGCCGCGATGCCATGCGTGACGCGCCATCTGGCAATGGACGGAGCACTCGCGGTTGATCTCGCCGGCCGCTCCTGCTCGCCGCCGAGCAGCACGTAGAGAGACGCGACGAGCCAGCCCGCGACCCACACGAGCTCGTCGCTGACATGGATGTGCAGCAGTCCGAGACCGACGCCAGTCAGCACGAACAATGGCGGCGCACCGACACTGATGTAAGCAAGTCGCCGGGCGCGCAATTCGAACGATGAAGACGCGGCCTTGGTCATCCAATAGGCGCAGGCCAGACCTAGCAAGGGCGCGGCCGTCGCGGCCAGCAGGCAGAGCGCCGCCAGCACCAGCCGGCCGGGCGAGAGCTGACCGCTCGCGGGAGAGACCGCGATGTGAAATGCATCGAGCAGGAACGGATAAGCCATCGCTCCAGCCGCCGGGACCATCGAACGGAGCTTTTCGGCGGCCGTATTTGCCAGGCCATCGGCGCCGGGCCGGACGCCACCTTGTTCAAATGCACTCACTGAGTTTCTCCGGAGTTCAAGCATCGTGAAGGAGAAGGCCAGACCGACGAATCTATTCCCAAGGTCATCTCCCAGGTCATCGTCGGAGGCGCGGCATACAAACCTGTGCTGTCGACGCTGGCGCGCACGGGCGAAGGGCGTTGTGCTGAGATCATGTCTCAAGGCCATAACCTACGGTGATACGGCCCCACCGATAGGACCAGGTTCCAACAATCCGACCGGACTAAACCCGTTGGCAGCGGATGTCTTGATGGCGTGATGCATCTCACAAAGTCCGTCGCTCGACATCGCTAGTCTCCCGGCCACCCACGGGAGAACAACAATGCGCAAACTCATCCTGATCATGGCGATGGTCTTGGTGTCCGCTTCCGCACAGGCCGGCGAACGAAGCCTGTCGTTGGGCGGGGCAGCGTCGCTACCGGCAGCCGCATCGAGTTCGGTCAAAACGGTGGGTAAGGCTGCCGATGCGCCGGTGACATCAGCCGTCGAAGCGCCACCGCAGCCGCCGGAGGCGCCAAAATATGTCGAGCGGGCAGCGCCGGCCGCTGCACCGGCACCGCAGCCGCAAGCTCAGCCGACCGTGCAGCAGCCGCCAGCGCAGCAGGCCAACGTCCAGCCGTCAGCGGCATCGGACGCAAGGCTGACACCGGATCGGCCCGCGACCGCGCACCGGCCGCGCCATCGCAGCCACGAACGGCGCTGGACCGAGAGCCGCATCATCGGCGAGCTGCATCGTCACGGAATCTATTGGTAGCCGCGTGTTCGGTTTCGTCATGCCCGGCAAGCGCGCGACGGCGCGTCTTGTCGAGCGCCGGCACCGCCAGCTCCTTTGCATGGGGTTGTTTTCGATATTTTGGCAGCGCGCCTCTGCGGTAGGGAACTTCGCCGCCGGCGCCCGCAGTGATTTGCTGGTCGTCGACGTCGACACCGCAAACGAAAGCGCCCCTGGATCCGATCCAGGGGCGCATTGCGTTGAGCGTGTTCGGCGTGTTTGCGGCGTTACTCGGCGACCGTCTGCACGACGTTGCCGATCGGCCGGCCCGATGCGACCGGCTTCTCGGTCTTTGCCATCATCGCGTCGTATTCGGGCAGCGTCTCGATCTGGGTCTTGGCCTTCATCCAGACCACCTTGTAGCCGCCGGCCTTCAGCTTGCGCAGCAGCGTCGGCAGCGCCTGCGCGGTGTGCTTCTGCAAATCGTGCATCAGGATGATGCCCTTGTGCTCCTTGTCGAGCTTGGTCATCACGTTGTTGATCACCTCATCCGAGCTCTTGGACTTGAAGTCGTTGGAGTCGACGTCGACCGAGAACATCGCAATGTTGCGCGTGCCGAGATAGGCTGTGGTCGCCGGCGTGTGCGCCAGTGCCGGGAAGCGGAAGAACGGCGCGGGGTTAGCCCCCAGCGCCAGCTTCACCGCGCTAAAGCCCTTCTCGATCTCGTCCTTGGCCTGCTGCTCGGTGAGCTTCTTGCTCGCCAGATGCGCATGCGACCAGGTGTGGGCGCCGATGGTGTGGCCGGCGGCGGCGACCTGGCGGAGGATATCAGGGTGGTAGGTGGTGTGCAGGCCGATCGGGAAGAACACCGCCTTGGTGCACTCATCCGCCAGCGCCTTGAGCACGGCGGGCGTGGTCGGCCACGGACCGTCGTCGAAGGTCAGCACGACCTCATGGTCAGTCAGGAAGTCATATTGCTTGTACTGCAGGAAGCCGAAGCCCGGGCCGCCCGTGGTGTCGACCACGACGGTGCGGCTGATGCCGAGCCCATCGGGATTGGCGCATTTCGGCGCGGCCGCGACGGGGGGCCTGCACCGGAGCCGGCG
>NZ_LGHK01000327.1 GCF_001908235.1 Bradyrhizobium sp. NAS96.2 | reverse complement strand
CCATCCGGCGAGAGCTCGTCGAGACCAGGCAGCAGCCGCCGGCAGATCGCCAGATAACGCGGGATGTCATGGTTCGAGAACACCTCGAGCGCGACGTCCCAAGGGATATCGATCATTCCCCGCGTCTTGCGGCAATAGGCGGCAGCCTTGTCGCCGCGCAGGCCGGCGGCACCGACCAGCACCTTAAGCATCGCGTCACTTACGCGCCCGCGCCAATCGGCGCGGATCTGCGCTGCGGTCTGCGTCCCGAAATCGTAGCCGATCGCGCCGGTCGGCCCCGAGTTGTCGCTCGGATGCTCGAGGACGGTCCGATAGCGCTTGTTATAAAACGCCTGGCCGGTGACCTCGGCGCCGACGATCAGGTCGAAGGCGGCGCGGGAGATTCCATGCAAATCGAGAGCGCTCGCAGAAATCGCTGCGTTGGTCATCGTGATAGTCCTTTGGGGGATGTTGAAGGTGGCTAAAGTGCGAAAACGAGAACGACCACGAGCACCGTCGCGACGATGACGGTGCATCCAATGATTGGGATCCAATCTCTCCCGGCCTTCATAGCAGCAAGCTGACCGGTTGAGCCCTGATAACGTTGACTTAGATCAACCACTCAGACCAGGGCGTTTGCGCGGATCAGGAGTTGGTCGACTTGCGCGTCAGAGAGGCCGAGGGCCGCGATCATGCGTTGCACCAGAGGATCTGCGCGCCGGAGCTCGGTCGCGAGATCCCATTCCTCCTGGACGGACTGGTCCGCGGCGATCGCGGCCTTGACGATCGCCCAATTGCCGAGCTCGTCGTAAGCCCGTTTCAGTCCGAGCTTGGTGCACGAGCTCGGCACAGGCGCCGGCGGCGCGAGGAACGCGACGACCGCCGGATCATCGTCGGCAATCTCCTCGAGCACGCGGTCAGACTGCTCACAGCCAAACCATCCGATAATCGCGCCAGCGCTGTTTTTCTCTACAAATCCCATATCGATCAGCCCTCCAATGGATCGAACCAGCCGCGCGTAACAATGCGAAGCGTCGTTGATGGATTATTCGCTCTGGCAACGACGTTCGCACTCAGGTCGGTCCACACGCGAGCTTCAGAGAAGTTGCCCATTGAGAACGTCGTCACTTCCGTCGCGGTCGCGCCGTTGGTGAAGTTGGGCACGTTGTCGGTCAACGCCGCGTCATGGACCCACCATTGCGTGTTTTGCGTTCCGCTCCATCCGATGACGGTAAGAATCGCTTGAACCTGAATCCCGGATGGAACGCTTGCCAGCGTGTAGGTCGTCAACGCGTTCCCAAGGTTGGTCACGTTGACGTCGAGGCTCACGCCGGGCCATAGGAATTCCCGGCCACGCTGCAGCATTTGAGAGAACGCCGCTCCTGCGCTGCCGTAAAAGACCGCCCCGATGCGGCGGAACATCGTATAGCCCGCCGGCATCGTCGGCGCCGTGGCACTGCGCGAAATCAAGAAATCAACGGTGCCAAGGCCGGTCGGATTCTTGATGACAAAGACATGATAAAACCCGTTGACCAGCGGCCCGGTATCGAGCGCGCCGTTACCGCTACCAACAGCCCATGCCGCTGATGTTTTGGTGAACGTGGCCGTCGTTCCAATCATATCCGCGAACAAGCTGGAGCAGGCTTGCCCAGCTGTTACGCTGAACTGATTGTTCGTCCCCGTCGTCGAGATCTTGAAGCCATTGAGATAGCCACGGATCAGTCCAGGGATTCCAAGATTGACCACCGCCGTCGGCTTGCTGGTCAAATCGGAGAGATTAAGACTTGACGTCAGATCACCTGCGCCAGGCTGACCAGCGCGGTTGAAATTCCAATCGGCAAAGGCGCCCGCGCCGGCCGTCTTGTCGACGGTCATCGTGATGATCTGCGCCGCGGGATCGTAGAGGCAAACGCCCTCCATCCAATTGGTCGGCGAGCCATTCGACGATGCGCGAAGGCGAACACCGTTCTGATATGAAAAGCCTGTGACGACCGAGAACACCTTCGATCCGACGCCGATCGCGAGCGCGGTCCCGCTGGTCGCCTCCGTTGCGCTCTGACCAATGAGCAGCCATTTGCCTGCGGCAAGATCGGCTGCGAAATTCCCCGACAAATGCGGAACGATGCACACATAGGTGTTTTTGTTAACCGGATACACGACGATCGACGCCGGCGGCGCGGCGACGTAATTCGTCGCCGTTGCCCAACTCGTCGTGTTGCTCCACGGAACGGCGCCGGTATCGCCCTTATCACCCTTGGCCGCCAAAACCTGCCAGTAAGTCGCGTCCGGCGCCGGATGCCCCGATCCCGGCGCCGGATTGATCCAGACATAGGACGTTCCCGCGGTCGTCTGCACGTCACCGACCGAATAGGCTGCCGCGTTGTCGTAGGCACCGCGAAAGTTGAACCCCTTGTAGATGCCGAGATAGTTCCATGCGCCGCCGACATGAACCCACATTTTCCCGGTCGACGGCTGCAGCGCATACTGGCCGTCCGAGCCGAGCGAGGGATCAGGCGCGGCGAGCGACACGTCGACAAACCAAAAGAAGCCCGTCGTATTCAGCGCCGCGACAAGCGTCGAAACATCGGCCATTGCCTGCGCGCCGGCGATGCGTTGCTGCGACACTTTCCAGACGACATAGGCGACGCCGGCCTGCGCGCCGCCGCCCCACGGCGGGATGACGAGATGCGTCGGATCAGTGACGTCCGTGATGATCGTCTGAAAATTGCCGATCTGCAGGATATCGCCAGGCCGCACGTTGGTCCCGGACCAGATCGTTCCGACGCCAGTGACGGCCGTCCCGTTTGCTGCGACGGAGATCGTCCCGGTTGAATAGCTAGTGAGCGCCGTCATTGGCTACGGTCCTTCCTGCAAAAAGATGCGAGACGTCGCCGGCGGCGCCGCCGCCGCATCG
>NZ_LGHK01000326.1 GCF_001908235.1 Bradyrhizobium sp. NAS96.2 | reverse complement strand
CTTCGAACAAGACCGCATGCTGCTTGAAAGGTGTGATCTTGAGATAGGGCTCAAGTCGTTGGAAGTCGTCCTGGCCGAGCTGGCCGAGCAAAAGGTTCTTCATTATGCGCTCCCGAGGAAAGGCGGGAGCGCAGAGAACTCTCAGCTATCGGTTGCCTTGCTGGATACCCGATAATGCCAGGATAGTAGGAGCTTTGCCGGACATAGCTAGCTTTAATTTCACTATGTAAGATACCAGACAGACAGCATTCCAGGGCGTGTTCCAAAGTCAGATCAGCGACCATGCCAAACGTGCCGCGCCATGAAGCGAAACCGTTCAAAACCACACTTATTTGAGGATCGCCTGACTGAAGCAGCGGCCAAGCTTGAGGCGCAGGCACACCGGTTAGGGCCCGGAAAAGAACGCGACGAATTATTGCGAAAGCTCCGCCAGATAGATACGGCGGCGCACTTAAATGAGTGGTTGAAGTCTCCCGGCCTTAGACCGCCAAGGTAAGGTAGGTCGCAAGGGAGGATCGCATGATCACTGACACGTTCGATCGTCGAACTATAGCCAAGATGGACCTCGCCCTTGAGCGCGCGTGCTTACTCCTTCCAACTTGCGGCGAGAAGCACAGCGCCCGTCGGATCATCGCCGGCAAAATAATTGAATGTGCCAATCGTGGCGAGACCAGCCTGAGCAGGCTTACTGAGGTCGGATACGCCGCCGCGATCAAACTCAGTGCTTCCGCGCAAGCCGTCCGGGAGAAAGAGGCCGCTAACTAGGAATTCTTTCGGGGACATCAGCGGCGCACAGTCCAAAAAAGTAAAACGGCGAAGCGAGGTCCCCTTCGGGTTATTTGCGGACATTCCCGACCGGTCAGGTGACGTCCGCTTACCCCCTAGAAGCGGGCAATCTTGAATGTATGAGCACGGGGCGGCCCTAATCGAACGCCAGCGCCGATCGCCGGCGCGAGCTCGGCCGAGGCGAGCGCTGCTGCAACATGCCGCCGATGACCTGGTCGAGCGTTGCAATCCGGTCCGCCATGCCGCGCGCGACGGCCTCGCGCGCGCCGAGCATGCGGCCCTGACCGAACTCCTCGCGGACCTTGGTCTGCGTCACGCGCCGGCCGCCAGCGACGGCCTTGACGAAATCGGCGCCAGCCTCATTTGCTCGACCCTGCAGATAGGCCTTGGCCTCATCCGTAAGCGGCGCGAACGGATGCGCCTCGTTTTTCAGCGGCGATTGCTCCGAGCGGACGATCGTCATCTTGATCCCGACCTGGTCGAGCCAACCGGAAATATCCTGGTGCATAATCATCGCGCCGATCGAGCCAACGTCTGCAGACGGCGTCATCACCAGCTCGCTTGCCTGCGAGGCGATCCAATAGGCCGCAGACGCCGCCAACGTGTTTGCAATCGCGATAACCGGCTTTTTCGCTGCAGCCGCCGCGACAGCCGCGGCCGCCTCGACCGTGCCGGAGACCGTACCACCAGGACTATCGACGTCGAGGACCAGGCCGGCGACGTCCTGGTCATCCGCCGCGCGCGTGACCTGCGCCGCGATCCCGGAAAGGCTCGAGCCGAACCAGCTGCCGCGCGGCGTCAGGCCGCCGGCAATCGAGACCAGGGCGATCTTACTCGCCGAGCTCGACGCCTGCGCGGTAGCTGCCGCGAGGAGCGCCTGCCGCTGCTCGGCGCGCGCCAGGCAATCGGCGAGCGCTGAGACCTCGAGCGCGACCAGGGCGTCGATCGACGTGATCTGCGTCAACACCTGGCGCAAATCCGGCGCAGCGGTTTCGATCTTAATCATTGTTGCCGTCCTCGTTTGGAGAGCTCGAGCCGCCGCCGGCGCCGGCATTGTCGTCGACGCCCTGCGCGCCGCCGGCGGAGTCCTTTGTCAGCGGGTTTTTGTAGTCATTGCCGCCAGGATCAGTTCGCGGCGACATGTTCTCAAACCGCAGGATGTCGTTTGCCGACAGCCATTCGCCCTGACGGCCGATCAGATACGCGCGATAGCGATTCAACAGGTCGCCGCGCAGCAGGCCGAAAAAGTTAAACTCGAAAAACAGATCGCCGTTTTCGTTGTCGAGCAGCAGATCCCGCTCGACGCCTTGCTCGATCTCGATCGCGAGCGGCGCCACACACCCGACGACAAAATCGAGCGACTGCTGCTCGACATTGTTATTTGTCGCGCGTTTCAGCCGCGACGCGCGATGCAGCGGATAGCTCCAAAGGCCGAAAACCGCAGTGTCGGCGGCGTCCTCGGTCTCGAGCAGCTGCGCCTCGGAATTCGTCACTTTGATCGGGGTATATTTGACGCCGTGCGTCAAAAGCCGGTCCTTGTGCCGGTTCATTCCGGTCCCGGCTGCGCGCCAGTTGTCGAGAAACTCGTTTCGGTCGGCCTTGTCCTTGAACACGCCGGGATGCTCGAGCGTGCCGCCGGACTGACCGTTGTTCTTAAACCAGATGTCGCCATACTCATGGACGGCGATCGCGCGCGCAAAAAC
>NZ_LGHK01000325.1 GCF_001908235.1 Bradyrhizobium sp. NAS96.2 | reverse complement strand
CATCCGCGCCGGCCACATCCCGGGCGCGCGCAACGTGCCCTACAACCAGCTGTTCGATGCCGCGACCGGCGAGATGAAGCCGCTCGACGATCTGCGCAAGTCGTTCGCGGGGGCCGGCGTGAAGCTCGATGCGCCGATTATTACGAGCTGCGGCTCGGGCGTCTCGGCCGGCGTGCTGACGCTCGCGCTCTACCGGATCGGCATCACCGATACCGCGCTGTATGACGGTTCGTGGTCGGAATGGGGGCAGGCGAGCGGCCCGCCGATCGCGACGGGGCCGGCCTGATCAATACTCCTAAAGCGGGATGAGTTTTGGTTGAATCGGCTTGGCGCGGTCTTGCTTCACCTCTCCCTGCGGGGAGAGGTCGGATTGCGCAGCAATCCGGGTGAGGGCTCTTGCTCTCTCGATAGACCGTACCCCCTCACCCGATTTGCTGCGCAAATCGACCTCTCCCAAGGGAGAGGTGAACTTTCGACGCCGTTCCAGCTCAACCTAATCTCATCAGGCTTTAGCGCCGCGTGAGCGGCACCAGGGTCGGATTACCGAACGGATCGAGCTGCTGCTGAACGGCCTGCCGCACCACCGGCCGCGCGCGAACGATCCGCCGCCGCTCCTTGCGATGCGCCGGCTTGCTGGTCGCATTGTGCTCCGGCTTCTTCGTCTCGACGGCCTTCGGCGCCGCCGGCGCTTCGACGACGACTTCCGGTCCGCCCAGCGTCGCGATCTTCGTCTCGGCCGCGATGGTCTCGGGTGACGGCGGTGCCGGCTCCGGCGCAACCATCGCTGGTGCCGGTGGAGCAGGCGTGGGCTCGCTGGTTGCAGCAGGCGGATCGGCCACTGCGGCGACCTTGGCTTCGGCCGGAGCCGGTGCCGCTTCGGCTGCGGCTGGTATCGGCTGCGATGCCGGCGCCGGGTCTGGCGTCGAGAGCTGCGGAGCGACCTCGGCGGACTGCGCCGGTGTGGGCGTCTCCACGCCTGGAGGTTCGACCTTGGGGGAGGCGGGCGGCGGCGCATCATCCGCCTTCACTGCGGCGAGCTTCTCCGGCTCGACAGCAGGGGTCTCCGCGGGAGTGGCCGGTTCAGACACTGCCGGTTCGGCTGCGGTCGAGGGAGCGGAAACGTCCGTCGTCGTCTTGACCGTGGCGGGCTGATCGACCCGCACCATGGCAAGCACCGGCGGAGCCTCTGGCTGCTGCGCGAACTGCGGCTCGGGCGGCGCCCGGCGGGCCGGAATACTGGCAAATTCCTCATGCGCTGCGCGAAACAGCGCGGCGGCCCCTAACCCGAACACCAGGAGCGATATCGCCAGCACGATCGCGGCGAACAGGAAACGAAGGCCGGGGAGCATGGGCGCGGGTTCCCCCTTCTGCGGGAGGGTCTTTGATGTCGAGGGAACGCGGTGACCACACAAGAAAGCCGGCGTCGCGAACGCGAATCAGGCCGATTCGAAGATATCGCAACCCCTGGAGACTGTTTGTTACAAAATGCGGGTGATTGATGACTTTGAGCACGTGGACAAACAATCCCGACCCATGAGACATCTTTGCCGCAGCGTTGACGGCAAATCACAAATGCCCGAAATAGCCCGGATTTCGCGGATTTGTCTTGAATGCGCCGCTATCTTCCTGCATTGGGCCGTTAACAGTCCGGTGTGGCTTGGGGACTATAATAGAGCAATGATGATCAACCGCATTCTGACGATTTGCGCTGCCGCGGCTCTCGGCCTGGCAGGAATTTCGCTTGCGCATGCGCAGCAGGGGTATCCGGCTCCCCAGGGCACTGGCTATTCGACAGCGCCCCAGCCCTATCCGCAGGGCAGCATGCCGGATTTCGACGCCCTCAACGACGATGACGATGCGCCGCGCAATTCGGCCGCGCTGCCGCCGCCTGGCCCGGTGATGTCGCCTGACGACCCGCGCTATGGCCGCCCGATGAATGCGCCGGCCTATTCCGATCGCGGTGCGCCGTCTGGTCCCGTGATGTCGCCGGACGATCCGCGCTACGGACGCCCGATGAATTCGCAGCCGGTCTATTCCGACCGCGGTGCGCCGACTGGCCCCGTGATGTCGCCCGATGATCCGCGCTATGGCCGTCCGATGGGGCCGCCGCCGGTGATCTATGGTGATCGTCCGGGCGCACAGCAGGCCAATCGCGACAATGGTGTTCCGGCCGCAGGCGTGTCCTATGGCGACGACCGCGGCGGCATGCGTCCGCCCGAGGGCGTGACCGGAGCCGTGCCGCAGCAGCAGGCGCCGGTCGATGCCAATGGCAAGCCGGTGCAGATCGCGGCGCTGCCGGCTGACGAGCAGCCCGAAGACGGCCCGGCGCAGTTGGCCCCCAATCTGCGTCGCCAGGAAGTGGCGTTCGCGACCAAGGAGCCGGCCGGCACGATCGTTGTCGATACGCCGAACACCTATCTCTACTACGTCCTCGGCAATGGCCGGGCGATCCGCTACGGCGTCCGCGTCGGCCGCGACGGCTTCACCTGGACCGGCGTGCAGAAGATCACCCGCAAGGCCGAGTGGCCGGATTGGCATCCGCCGACGGAGATGATCGAGCGTCAGCCCTATCTGCCGCGCTTCATGGCCGGCGGACCCGGCAACCCGCTCGGCGCCCGTGCGATGTATCTCGGCTCGACCGTGTACCGTATTCACGGCACCAACCAGCCGTCGACCATCGGCAAGTTCGTCTCGTCGGGCTGCATCGGCATGCTGAACGAGGACGTCTCGGATCTATTTGAACGCGCCAAGGTCGGCACCCGCGTGGTGGTGCTGCCCGGCGGCGCAGCCCCGGGAACGACGACGGCGTCCGCCGCGCCGCCGCCGAATCCGATGG
>NZ_LGHK01000324.1 GCF_001908235.1 Bradyrhizobium sp. NAS96.2 | reverse complement strand
GTTTTCTTTGGCGATCCCGGCAGGATTCGAACCTGCAACCCGCGGAGTAGAAATCCGCTACTCTATCCAGTTGAGCTACGGGACCGTGGCCGCCTTGTAGCACCGCCATTATGAAAAATCCGCCTTTCCGCCAAGTCCGTCCGAACCGATTTCTGGGGGCGGACGACAAAGGCGAGCAGGGGCCCCGCCCTGCGTTGACCTGACCAGTCCGCCCGGCCGGCTTGACACTGGCGCCGCGGCTTGTCGAAGGATGTCGGCAATGCGATCTGCGACGTTTTCGTCCGTTCACGTCCGCGCCTTCACTCCGTCACCTTTTCGCGCATTTTTAGCCCCAACGCGGCGCTCGACCGCGGGGCGTTCAGGAGCTCCATCATGATCGGATTGGTTCGTGCCGCCGCACTTTGCGCCGCGCTGGCGCTCGGCATGGTCAGCGCCCAGGCTGCGGACAAGGCCTTCAAACGCGACGATCTCGCCGATTCCGCGATCAAGCTGGAGGCCCAGATCAAGAGCGAGGCGGGGGCGGTCAACAAGTCCGTGGCGACCTTGCGCACCGATGCGGACGCCGCCTTCAAGCGCAATGATTTCCGCGGCGGGCTCACGATCCTCGGTCAGATCGCGGCGACCGCGCCAGAGGACGGCGCCAACTGGCTGCGGCTGGCCAAGACCGTCTTCCAGATCCGGTCGGCGAGCTCCAGCGAACAGACCTTCCTGATGGAACGCGCCTCCACCGCCGCATACATTGCCTATC
The DNA here is from genome assembly GCF_001908235.1 of Bradyrhizobium sp. NAS96.2. Taxonomy (GTDB): domain Bacteria; phylum Pseudomonadota; class Alphaproteobacteria; order Rhizobiales; family Xanthobacteraceae; genus Bradyrhizobium. The sequence continues at coordinate 9,926 of NZ_LGHK01000324.1, read as the reverse complement.
AGCGCGCCGGCAACGCGGGGGAGGAGGCCGACTCGCTGGCCGTGCTCGGCAAGGCGCTCGCCGAGCGCAAGCTGTGGCGTCCGGCGCTCGACGCGCTGCGGCTGTCGCTCGACCTGCGCGAGGTGGCCGATGTCAGAGGCCAGTATGAGAAGATGCGCGACGAGCACGGCTTCCGGCTGCTCGATTATACCGTCGATTCGGATGCGGCCTCGCCGCGAGCCTGCTTCCAGTTCTCGGAGGAACTGGCCAAGCGCGTCGACTTCGCGCCGTACCTAGCACTGGCCGGCACCGACAAGCCGGCCTTGTCGGCGGAAGGCCAGCAGCTCTGCGTCGACGGGCTGAAGCACGGCGAGCGTTACAACATCAATCTGCGCGCCGGTCTGCCGTCGACCGTCAAGGAGACCTTGTCGAAATCGGCCGAATTCAACATCTACGTCCGCGACCGCAAGCCGTTCGTGCGGTTCACAGGCCGGGCCTATGTGCTGCCGCGAACCGGCCAGCGCGGTATCCCGGTGGTCAGCGTCAACACGCCGGCAGTCACGGTCGACGTGTTCCGGATCGGCGACCGCAATCTGATCAACACCGTGATCGACAGCGACTTCCAGAGCACGCTGAGCCGCTACCAGCTCTCCGATCTCGGCGGCCAGCGCGGCGTCAAGGTATGGTCCGGTGAGCTTGCGACCGCCACCACGCTGAACCAGGACGTGGTCACGGCATTTCCGGTCGATCAGGCGCTCGGCGATCTGCAGCCGGGCGTCTATGTGATGACCGCCGCGGCGAAGGGCCCGGGCACCGATGACGACGGCACACTGGCGACGCAATGGTTCATCGTCTCGGACATGGGCCTGTCGGCCTTCTCCGGCAATGACGGTATCCACGTCTTCGTCAACTCGCTGGCCTCGACCGAACCGGTCGCCAACGCCGAAGTGAAGCTGGTCGCCCGCAACAACGAGGTCCTCGCCACCCGCAAGACCGATGCGGCCGGCCATGTGCTGTTCGAGCAGGGGCTGGCGCGCGGCGAGGGCGGGCTGTCGCCGGCATTGCTCACGGTGATGGGCGAGAAGGCCGACTACGCCTTCCTGAGTCTGAAGACCAACGCCTTCGACCTCACCGACCGCGGCGTCGCCGGCCGCGCCATCCCGGCCGGCGCGGACGCCTTCGTCTACGCCGAGCGCGGCGTCTACCGCTCCAACGAGACGGTCTACCTGACCGCGCTGCTGCGCGACGGGCAGGGCAATGCCCTGACCGGGACCCCGCTGACGATGGTGATCGAGCGGCCGGACGGCGTCGAATTCCGCCGCACCGCGCTGCCCGACCAGGGCGCCGGCGGCCGGATGCTGGCAGTCGCGCTGAACTCCGCGGTGCCGACCGGCACCTGGCGGGCCCGCGTCTTCACCGATCCCAAGGGCTCGTCGGTCGGCGAGACCACGTTCATGGTCGAGGATTACATCCCCGAACGGATCGAATTTGATCTGACCAGCAACGAGAAGGTGATCAAAGCTGAAGTTCCAGTGGAACTTCAGGTCTCGGGCCATTTCCTCTATGGCGCGCCGGCCTCGGGCCTGCAGCTCGAGGGCGACATGCTGGTCGCTCCCGCAGCGAACGGCCGGCCCGGCTATGCCGGCTACCAGTTCGGCGTCGACGACGAGCAGACCGCAAGCAACGAGCGGACCCCGATCGAGGATCTGCCGGAGGCCGATGCCAACGGCGCCGCCAGCTTCCCAGTCAGGCTCGAGAAAGTGCCGGCCTCGACGCGGCCGCAGGAGGCCCAGATATTCATCCGCATGGCAGAGAGCGGCGGCCGCTCGGTCGAGCGCAAGATCGTGCTGCCGGTGGCCCCCAGCGCCTCGCTGATCGGGGTCAAGGCGCTGTTCGGCGACAAGAGCGTGGCCGAAGGCGACAAGGCCGAGTTCGATGTCGTGTTCGTCGCGCCCGACGGCAAGCAGCTGTCGCGCAACGGACTGCGCTACGAGCTGCTGAAGCTGGAGTCGCGCTACCAGTGGTACCGGCAGAACTCGTCCTGGCAGTATGAGCCGGTCAAGTCGACCCGCCGCGTGTCCGACGGCGACGTCAACCTTGCCGCCGACAAGCCGATGCGCCTGAGCTTCCAGCCGCAGCCCGGCCGCTACCGGCTCGATGTGAAATCGACCGATGCCGACGGGCCTGTCACCTCGGTGCAGTTCGACGTCGGCTGGTATTCCGACGGCAGCGCCGACACGCCGGATCTGCTGGAAACCTCGATCGACAAGCCGGAATATGCCTCGGGCGATACCATGACGGTGTCCGTCAATGCGCGCACCGCCGGCAAGCTCACGGTCTATGTGCTCGGCGACCGGCTGCTGACGACCGAGAGCGTCGACGTCAAGGAAGGCACCCAGCAGGTCAAGCTGCAGGTCGGCAAGGACTGGGGCACCGGCGCCTATGTGATGACGACGCTGCGCCGTCCGCTCGATGCCGCCGCCGGGCGCATGCCGGGCCGCGCGATCGGGTTGAAATGGTTCGGCATCGACAAGAAGGCGCGCACGCTTGCGGTGGAACTGTCGCCGCCGGCCCTGGTGCGGCCCGGTTCGACGCTGAAGATCCCGGTCAAGCTGGTTGGGCTCAATCCCGGCGAGGACGCCAAGGTGGTGCTTGCCGCAGTCGATGTCGGCATTCTCAATTTGACCAATTACAAGCCGCCTGCGCCGGACGATTACTATCTCGGCCAGCGCCGCCTGACCGCCGAGATCCGCGACCTCTACGGCCAGCTGATCGACGGCATGCAGGGCACCCGCGGCCAGATCCGCAGCGGCGGCGACGCTGCCGGCGCCGAGCTGCAGGGCTCGCCGCCGACGCAGAAGCCGCTGGCGCTCTATTCCGGCATCGTCACGGTCGGCCCTGACGGCACCGCCGAGGTGAGCTTTGACATCCCGGAATTCGCCGGCACCGCGCGGGTGATGGCGGTGGCGTGGAGCGCCACCAAGCTCGGCCGCGCCAATGTCGACGTGACCGTGCGCGATCCCGTGGTGGTGACCGCGACCTTGCCGCGCTTCCTGCTGACCGGCGACAAGGGCACCATCAGCATGGATATCGACAATGTCGAAGGTCCCGCCGGCGATTATGCCGTCAGCGTCAAGGCCAGCGGCCCGATCAAGGCCTCGGGCAATCCGACCACGACGGTGAAGCTCGCCGCCAAGCAGCGCACCTCGCTGTCGCTCGGCCTCGAGGCCAGCGGCGCCGGGCGAGCCAATTTCGACGTCGATATCTCCGGGCCGAACGGACTGACGCTGGCGCGGCACTATGCGCTCGACGTCAAGCCGGCGACGCAGGTGCTGGCACGCCGCTCGATCCGCACCCTGGCGAAGGGCGAGAGCCTGACGCTGACGTCGGACATGTTCTCCGATCTCGTGCCGGGCACCGGCAGCGTCTCGATCTCGGCGAGCCTGTCGACCGCGCTCGATGCGGCGAGCATCCTGAAGGCGCTCGACCGCTACCCCTATGGCTGCTCCGAGCAGATTACCAGCCGCGCGCTGCCGCTGCTCTATGTCAACGATCTCGCCGCCGGCGCCCATCTTGCGATGGACACCGCAGTCGACCAGCGCATCCGCGACGCGATCGAGCGGCTGTTGGCGCGCCAAGGGTCCAATGGTTCGTTCGGCCTTTGGTCGGCGGGCGGCGACGACGCCTGGCTCGATGCTTATGTCACGGACTTCCTGACCCGGGCCCGCGAAAAGGGCTTTGCGGTGCCGGACGTGCTGTTCAAGAGCGCGCTCGACCGCGTCAGGAACTCGGTGGTCAATGCCAACGAGCCGGAGAAGGACGGCGGCCGCGACCTGGCCTACGGCCTCTACGTGCTCGCGCGCAACGGCGCCGCGCCGATCGGTGATCTGCGCTACCTCGCCGACACCAAGCTGAACAATCTGGCGACGCCGATCTCCAAGGCGCAGCTCGCCGCGGCGCTGGCGCTGGTCGGCGACAAGGCGCGGGCCGAGCGGGTCTATGGCGCCGCGCTCGACGCGCTGAACCCGAAACCGGTGATCGAGTTCGGCCGGGTCGATTACGGCTCGGCGCTGCGCGATGCCGCGGCGTTGGTCTCGCTTGCGGGCGAGGGCAACGCACCGCGCAGCACGCTGACGCAAGCCGTGCTGCGGGTCGAAGCGGCGCGGGGACTGTCGCCCTACACCTCGACGCAGGAGAATGCGTGGATGGTGCTGGCGGCGCGCGCGCTCGCCAAGGAGACGCTGGCGCTCGACATCAACGGTCAGCCGGTCAAGACCGCGGTCTATCGCAGCTACAAGGCCGAGGAGATGACGGGCCAGCCGCTCAAGATCACCAACACCGGCGATGCGCCGGTGCAGGCGGTGGTCTCGGTGTCGGGCTCGCCGGTCACGCCGGAACCTGCGGCTTCCAACGGCTTCAAGATCGAGCGCAGCTATTTCACGCTCGACGGCAAGCCGGCCGATGTCACCAAGGCGAAACAGAACGACCGCTTCGCGGTTGTCCTGAAGGTGACCGAAGCCAAACCGGAATTCGGGCACATCATGGTGGCGGACTATCTGCCGGCCGGGCTCGAGATCGACAACTCGAACCTGGTGTCGTCGGGCGATTCCGGCACGCTCGAATGGATCGAGGATGGTGTCGAGCCGAAGAACACCGAGTTCCGCGATGACCGCTTCACGGCGGCGATCGACCGCGGTGCCAACGACAAGTCGGTGTTCACGGTTGCCTACGTCGTGCGCGCGGTGTCGCCGGGCAAATACGTGCTGCCGCAGGCCTATGTCGAGGACATGTACAACCCCTCGCGCTACGGCCGCAGCGGCACCGGTGCGGTTGAGGTGAAGCCCGCGAAATGAGTGCAACGTTGAAGGTAGCTCTGGAACGCGGATCGCGCTGGCCCCGGATCAAATCCGTCCTAGCGATCGGCGCCGTCGCGATGCTGGTCGCAGCCGGCGCCTTCGCAGCCTGGGTCGTCTCGCTCGGTCCGCTGCCGCTCACGCAGGCGCAGCAGGTCTCGACGACAGTCGTTGACCGCAACGGCAAGCTGTTGCGCGCCTATGCGATGGCGGATGGACGCTGGCGGCTGCCGGTCGATGCCAAGACGGCAGTCGATCCTACCTATCTGAAGCTCCTGTTCGCCTATGAGGACAAGCGCTTCTACGAGCATCATGGCATTGATCCGCTGGCGCTGTCGCGCGCCGCATTCCAGCTGCTCACAAGCGGCCATATCGTCTCGGGCGGTTCGACGATCACGATGCAGCTGGCGCGGCTGATCGAGCCGCGGCACCAGCGCTCGGTCTACGCCAAGCTGCGGCAGATGGTGCGCGCGGTCGAGCTGGAGCGGCAGCTTTCGAAGGACCAGATCCTCGATCTCTATCTCGCGCTGGCGCCGTTCGGCGGCAATCTCGAGGGCGTGCGCGCCGCCTCGATCGCCTATTTCGGCAAGGAGCCGAAGCGGCTCTCGCTGGCGGAAGCCGCGCTGCTGGTGGCGCTGCCGCAATCGCCGGAGCGGCGTCGGCTCGATCGTTATCCGGAAGCCGCCCATGCCGCGCGCGATCGCGTGCTCGACCGCATGGTCGAAGACGGCGTGGTCTCGAAAGACGACGCCGCGCAGGCCACGGCGACCGCGGTGCCGAAGCTGCGCAAGCAGATCCCGATCCTCGCGCCGCATTCGTCCGATCAGGCGATTGCGACGGTGAAGGATGCGCCCGTCATCAAGCTGACGCTGGACGCGACGCTGCAACGGAACCTGGAGGCGCTGGCGCGTGACCGCGCCATCGCGCACGGGCCGGACGTCTCGGTCGCCATCGTCGCGGTCGACAATGAGACGGGCGACGTGCTCGCGCGCGTCGGCTCGGCGGACTATTTCGACGAACGGCGAGCCGGGCAGGTCGACATGACGCGCGCGGTACGCTCGCCAGGCTCGACGTTGAAGCCGTTCATCTATGGGCTCGCCTTCGAGGATGGCTTTGTCCATCCCGACAGCCTGATCGAGGATCGGCCGATCCGCTTCGGCACCTACGCGCCGGAAAATTTCGACATGACGTTCCAGGGCACGGTGCCGATCCGCAAGGCGCTGCAATTGTCGCTGAACGTGCCGGCGATCGCGCTGCTCGACCGGGTCGGCGCCAGCCGGCTGTCGTCGCGGCTGAAGCAGGCCGGCACCAGTCTCGTGCTGCCGAAGGACGAGGCGCCGGGTCTTGCGATGGGTCTCGGCGGCGTCGGCATCACGCTGCAGGATCTGGCCCAGCTCTATTCCGGCCTGGCGCGGCTCGGCGCCACCAAGCCGCTGCGCGAGATCATGCGGGAGAATGATAGCCGCGACACGATGCGGCTGATGGATCAGGCCGCGGCCTGGCAGGTCGGCAATGTCCTGCTCGGCACGCCGCCGCCGGAGAACGGCGTGCATAACCGGATCGCGTTCAAGACCGGCACCAGTTACGGCTATCGCGATGCCTGGTCGGTCGGCTTCGACGGCCGCGTCACGATCGGCGTCTGGGTCGGCCGTCCGGACGGTGCGCCGGTGCCGGGCCTGGTCGGGCGCACGGCGGCGGCGCCGATCCTGTTCGACGCCTTCGCGCGCACCGGGAAAATCCCGGCGGCGTTGCCGAAGCCGCCGCGGGGCGTGCTGGTTGCCTCCAACGCGAAACTGCCGCCGCCGCTGCGCCGGTTCCGGCCGCTCGGCGAACTGGTTCGCAGCGGCAACGACCAGGCTCCGCATATCCAGTTTCCGCTGAACGGCTCACGCATCGACGTCGATCAATCTGAGAGCGGCCGCAATGCGCCGCTACCGGTCAAGGTTGCCGGCGGTGTGCTGCCGCTGACGGTCCTCGTCAATGGTGTCTCAGCCGGGGACATCGACAGCCGTCGCCAACGACTGATCGACCCGCCCGGACCGGGTTTCGCACGGCTCACCGTGATCGACGCTACGGGTGCCGCGGATACCGTTGTGATCCGCGTGCAATGATCGCGCAGGAAAGCGGAACGGCACGGTCGGAAAGCGGAACAGCACGGTTGTTTGCGCTGCGGTTTCATCGTATGCGAAACCCATGGTGGACGGCCTCCAACCCCGGCGCTTCGGAGCAGGGCAACAGTTTGTAAAACCTGCGCATTCGAGCCGCAGGCTGTTCATGGCGTTCGAGTTCGCGACGGCCAGCCAATGGCGGTCGATCCTGTTCCTGACGCTGACCTGCCTGGTGCTGTTCCTGCCGGGCTTCTTCACCATCCCGCCGGTCGACCGCGACGAGGTGCGCTTTGCCCAGGCGACCAAGCAGATGGTCGAGAGCGGCGATTTCGTCGATATCCGCTTCCAGGACGACGTCCGCTACAAGAAGCCGGTCGGCATCTACTGGATGCAGGCGGCGGCGCTGAAGACGATCTCCGCGCTCGGGGTACCGCGTGCCCAGGTCCGCATCTGGGTCTACCGCCTGCCGTCCCTGATCGGCGCCATCGGCGCCGTTTTGCTGACCTATTGGACGGCGCTTGCCTTCGTGACGCGACAGGGGGCGGTGCTGGCCGCCCTGATGATGGCAAGCTGCGTGCTGCTTGGGGTCGAAGCGCGGCTCGCCAAGACCGACGCCATGCTGCTGCTGACGGTCACCGCGGCGATGGGCGCGATGGCGCGCGTGTACCTATCCTGGCAGCGCGGCGAGGATCCGGCGCATCCATCATGGGGCCCGCCCGCGATCTTCTGGACGGCGCTCGCGGTCGGCATCCTGCTCAAGGGACCGCTGATCCTGATGTTCGTCGGCCTTGCCATGGCCGGCCTTGCGATCCTTGATCGATCGGCGGCGTGGTTCTGGCGGATGCGTCCGGTCTGGGGCCTGATGTGGACCCTGGTGCTGGTGCTGCCGTGGTTCGTCCTGATCTTCCTGCGCGCCGGGGAGACTTTCTTTGCCGACTCGGTCGGCGGCGACATGCTGAGCAAGCTCGGCGCACAGGAATCCCACGGCGCGCCGCCCGGGCTCTATCTGCTGCTGTTCTGGATCACGTTCTGGCCCGGTGCGCCGCTTGCCGGCCTCGCGGCGCCCGCGGTCTGGCGTGCGCGACGCGAACCCGGCGCGCAGTTTCTGCTGGCCTGGCTGATCCCGTCCTGGATCGTGTTCGAGGCGGTTCTGACCAAGCTGCCGCATTATGTGCTGCCGCTCTATCCCGCGATTGCGATCCTGACCGTGGGCGCGCTGGAGCGGCGCGTGCTGTCGCGCTCCCCCTGGCTGTTGCGCGGCGCCGCCTGGTGGTTCGCGATTCCTGCGTTCGGCGCGGTGCTGGTGATCGTCGGCGCCATCAAGGCGATCCATCAGCCGGTATTTCCGGCCTGGCCGCTGTTTGCCGTTGCGATGGTGTTCGGCCTGATCGCGTGGTGGATGTTCGAGGACAGCCGCGCCGAGCGCTCGCTGCTCAATGCGGTGATCGCCGCGGCGCTGATGGCGGGCGCGACCTATGGCGTGGTGCTGCCACGCCTCACCACCGTGTTTCCGAGCCAGGAGGTCGCGCGCGCCTTGCGCAACGTGACCTGCGTCGGTCCGAAGGCGGCGGCCGCCGGCTTCCACGAGCCGAGCCTCGTGTTCATGACCGATACCTCGACGCTGCTCACCGATGGATCGGGAGCCGCCGATTTCCTGGGGCAGGGCTCCTGCCGCTTCGCGCTGGTCGAACAGCGTTCGGAGCGCGCCTTCGTGCAGCGCGCCGAGGCGATCGGCCTGCGCTACAACGCGCCGGTACGGATCGAGGGCTACAACATCTCGCAGGGCAAGGCGGTCTCGATTGCGATCTTCCGTTCCGAAGGGACGGAGTGACATGCCGGCGCCGCCAGCCAACCCGGAATCCGCCAACTATTTCGGACGATTGCTGACGCTGGTCTGGCTGTCCTTTGCCCAGCTCGTGCGGGCTCCATCGCATTCGCGCCGGGCCGAGGCGGCGCGACGCTCCGCGCGCCATGTGCTGCTGCTCGTTGTCATCGTCGGCGCCGTGATCATCACGCTGATGTATGTGGTCGATGTCGCCGAGATCAGCCTGATGCCGCCACGCGGCACTCCTGGTCTCTGGTGGGTGAAGATACTCACCGATTTCGGCAAGGACGAGTACGTGCTAAGTGCGCTGGGTGTGCTGCTGATTGTTGTCGCATTGACGGCGCCTGCGTTGCGCAGCGTGCCGCGCGCGACCTTGCTCGGCTTTGGGACGCGGCTGCAATACCTGTTCCTGTCGGTCGCGCTGTCGGTGGCGGTGGGTGAAGTGATCAAGTGGGTGGTCGGCCGCGGGCGGCCGTTCGTCGGCGGCAAGGCCAACGCCTTCAACTTCCAGCACTTCGCGGGCACCGAGGCCTATTCGAGCTTTCCGTCGGGGCATTCGATCACGGCATTCGCGCTGGCGTTCGCCGTTTCTGCAGTCTGGCCGCGCGCACGGGTCGCGATGCTGGTCTATGCGCTGATCATCATCGCGACGCGGCTGGTGCTGCTGGCCCATCATCCGAGCGACGTGGTGGCCGGTGCGGCCGTCGGCATAATCGGCGCAGTGGCCGTGCGCTACTGGTTCGCCGCCCGCCGCCTTGGTTTCGCCATTGATCGCGATGGTACGGTCGTGGCCCTGCCGGGACCGTCGGAAGAGCGCCTCAAAAGGGTTGCGGGGAGCGCCTTCGCCCCATAAAAGCGGTCGCCCGGCGGCCGGATCGGGCGGGTTCCGGCCGCGAACCCCACATCAACCACGAGTGTCGAATTGCCTGTTTCCGACCAGACGCCGGTCGCCGTTTCCATCGTCGTGCCCGTGCGCAACGAGGCGGATAATATCGCGCCGCTGATCGCCGAGATCGCGGCGGCGCTCGACGGACGCTGGGTCTACGAAATAGTCTACGTCAATGACGGCTCGACCGACACGACCGGCGAACGGCTGAGCGCGATCATGACGCAGCGGCGCAACCTCCGGCAACTCCGCCACGCGGTCTCCTCGGGGCAGTC
>NZ_LGHK01000323.1 GCF_001908235.1 Bradyrhizobium sp. NAS96.2 | reverse complement strand
AGTGTATTTGAACGTCAGGCGTGATCTGCTCGTTGTGAAAAAGGGATTTCCGATGCCGGTCATTGGTGCCCAAGGCAAATGGCGCAAGAGCAAGAAGAGGGTCATCAGGGTCAGCGATGAGATCAGGCAGGTGGTTCAGAGCCAAGGTTATTACTTTCGCAAACTGAGCGATCCCAAGAGGGATGGCGGTGCCGATCAACGCGCGTGATGTCGGTACGCAAAAGCCCGGCCACCAGACAGTGGGCCGGGCGAATACAAGTATGATCCTTCAAGAACGGAGCGAATATGCTGCGGCGCGAGCAGAACTTCCATCCCGGATGGCACCGCAGGTCCGTCGCGGTCCGGTTTCACCAATCCGAGAGAGCACGGTGGGATTTGCGGAGGCAGGCTTCGGCATGGCCTCTATGATCGGCGCGCTTTCTCCTCTGCCGCTCGCGCGAGTTTTTTCCATTCCTCGGCTGCCTGCAACCAGGCTTCTTTTGCGCTCGCAGTCGTGGCCTTGGCCGCCTCGCTTTCACATTCGGCGACTTTCTGACAGTAACGTTTAGCGTCCTGCGTAAGCATGCGGTTAGGGACCACCTTGGCGGAAGGAGGTGGTGAGGTTAGCGCCACGGCATGCCGTCGCGCAGCCGTATGACTACGGTGCTGTCGCTCCCGTTCATCATCGTCTCCGAAAACTCCGCAGGCGTGCGGTCCGGAAACGCTACACTTTGTGCGACCCCTTCGACTGCGCAATCAAAGGCGGAGTGCGAATGCAAAGTAAGGCGTAACCCGGGAGGCATAATAGCTCTATCCTCGCTACACTCTGCGAGGCGCGCCTGGCTTCCTAGGGAACATCTCCCTTCCTAACCGGACCAATACTGTAAGGCCGGTTCAAAAAGAATTCGCGATTGCCGAGCGCGGCTTCCGCGTACTGATCAATAGCAACCTGGATCGCCTGAACATGTTGATAGCACCAGCCTTCCACGAGCAGAGAGTTGCCGAACTTCGTTTAGTGCCCTGATAAACGGTGGCGGATTTTCCCAATCATCGAACCACTGCGGGCGCTCTCTCACCATTTCCTGCCTCCGAGAACCTTGCCCTTCGGTTTCGGCAGCGCGGCCTTCATCCGGTCACGGTCAGCACAGAGAGCATCGATCTTGTCGAGCATCCGTTGCAGCAGCACTTCGGCTGAGCTGGTGGGGATACTCCGTCTGGAGCTGAAGGATTTCCTTGCGCTGGCGGCCGACTTGCACGCGCATGCGCTCGATCTCCGAACGGACGAATTCGAGTGTGGGCATATTTTGCTTCTGAAACTGACGTGAGCTCTATAAGAACGAAACATGAACGGCGAGTCAAGGCTGCAAGGCCCGCCGACCGGGCGCGCACCTTCGAATGAATCCGGGATGTCCGCATTCTAAGTCGAAAACGACACGCAGACGTTTACGGACATGGACAACGATACTTTGGAAAAGGCCGCCAAAGCAGGCGGCCTTTTCATTCCGCTTATTACTTGTCTGCCGTCCAAGTTCGCTTAAGCAGCGCGTTCCCTGTCTGCTTGCTCCGAGGCGGTGGTCGCGGTTTCTTCAATGCCCTTTTCGTAGTTGCCCGCAAACCTCTCAATGCTATCAGCCCACATTCTCAGCATTAAGACCTGAAAGTGCAAGATTGGTTTCAATGCGCTCATGCCCATCGCCGTCGCTGCGAGCATGCGCCCTTGTGGGCCGCGCGTGAATTGGTTCGCGTTATCGATCTTATCCGTCATGCTGCTCGCTCCTTCGATCTGGAGTTACAACTGTGATTATCGGGTCGTGCCGTTGCGTGATGCCAGGCATTCGGCCAAAGCGTGATCTGCTGCGCCTCTCGCACTTCGCTCGTCATGCACTTCGTCCAGGCTTTTCAAGTAAGCGACTGCCGCAATCTGCAAGAGATCGAAGTCATATTGGCCGGCGTCACAAAGATTATTGACGTAGCGACGGAGGGCGGAGGGCGGAGGGCG
>NZ_LGHK01000322.1 GCF_001908235.1 Bradyrhizobium sp. NAS96.2 | reverse complement strand
CCACCACCACCACCACCGCCTCCTCCGCCACCACCTCCGCCTGCGCTCAGCAGGCTCTGATTGTAACGCGGATCGGACTGTTGCATGTAGGCCGGCGAGATGTCGCGGTTGCGCGCGCGACCTGGATCGGTCGGTGGACCAGACTGCCCGCATCCCTCCGTGAAGAGGAGGAAACTGCAGGGCGGAACGACACGCGGCTGAAATGCATGGGCTGCGGTGGTGGTCAGCGCCATCGTGGCGACGGCCGTGGCCAGCACCGCAGTTGCCGCGAGCGTAGTGGTGGTCGCGACGGTGAATAACGTTGCTGATGACAATCTCGATCGCATCGACATAGGAAATTCCATCCTTCGGTTCGGCGAAACCGGAATGGCCCGCTCGCAAAATTGGACGGGGCCTGATGGAAGTGGGTTCGAGCGGGAAGCCGCGATTTTGCGATACGGACACGACAACGTGAAGGCGCAGAGGGACGCGCCTTCCGCGGACGGCTCAGCCTTCGCCGGCAGGTTTGCTGGCGCCTTGCGCGTTCAGGTGCGCTGCTTCAGTGCCATGCCCATGCTGATCCAGCTGACGCCGGCGCAGATCAAATCGACGCTGAGGAAGATGCCGAGCACGTAGAGGCTCGACACCGGCCAGTGCGCCAGGATCATGGCGCCGAGCACCAGCGTGATCAGCCCGGAGATCGCGACCATGCCCCATGGCGCGGCCGAGTTCATGCCGAACGCGAGGAAGATCCGCACGATGCCGGAGGCCACCAGCGCGATGCCGAGGAACAGCGTCAGCGTCGCCGCGGCGAGCAGCGGGTTCTCGAAGGTGATGAATCCCGCGACGACATAGAGCGCGCCGAGCAGCAGCCAGAACAGGAACTTGCCCCACGTCTTGAACTGGAAGGCGTTCACGATCTCGGCGGCGCCCGCGACGATCATCATGGCGCCGACGAACAGCACGCTGACCACGGTGGCGAACAGCACGCTGCCGAAGGCGAGCACGCCGGCGATCAGGTAGATCACGCCAAGGGCTGTGATCCAGCCCCACTTCGCGCGAAGGCTGGCAAGGCCGGATCCGAGGCTGTGAGGAGGTGTGGCGGGTGAGCTGGACGTTGTTGACATCGTATCGCTCCCGAATGCTGAACCATTTTCATGCTACCATAGGTGAGCGCACGGACAAGGGCAGGCGCAAGGTGGCACCAAATGCATGGTGGCACCAAACGCGCCGCGACACGTTGATTCAAATCAACCGGCGTGCTGCCGCGCAGCATTGGATCGACAGCAGCCGGTAGCAGACGACAGACTGTCCGGATTGGACTGCAAATTGTCCGGATCACGCATCCACAGAGGAGGTCGACATGCCTGCCACTCACGACAAGGACCACGTCTACAAGATCCTCGAACTGGTCGGATCATCGGACAAGAGCATCGAGGCGGCGATCGAGAATGCCGTCAGCCGCGCGTCAAAGACGATCCGGGAAATGAAATGGTTCGAGGTGGTGCAGACGCGGGGCCATATCGAAGATGGCAAGGTCCGGCACTACCAGGTGACGCTGCGCGTCGGCTTCACGCTGGAGTAGGCGGCCTCCCGCAACTTGCTGCCTGTTATTCGTTAGCCTGCAGCATGTAGAGCGCAGCGAGACCCGTCCCATCCTCAGCTGTCATCGCCCGGTTTGACCGGGCGATCCAGTACGCCGCGGCCTCTCGGCTCAAGCACTGCTGTCTCTGGAATACTGGATCACCCGCTTTCGCGGGTGATGACACCGCGTGTTTGACATCTTGGATCGAGAACCATCCACAGCTGTCGTCCTGGCCTTCCAGGCCGTGCAAAAAGTCGGCCCGGCGCGGGGAGTATTGAGTGACCAAGCGCGCGGCTCAGGCTGCGGATGGCCGGAGTGCCGTGAGCAGCGTG
>NZ_LGHK01000321.1 GCF_001908235.1 Bradyrhizobium sp. NAS96.2 | reverse complement strand
GGCCGCGCCCGTTCCTTCGGCGACGTCCGTCGCCGAATCCGTGCTGCTCGATCAGTCCGCGCCGAAGCCGACCGTCACCTCGCCGGATTTGCAGCCGGGCGGCCAGCCGCCGTCGGACGCGCCGCAGCGCTAGAGCGTTTCCGGGGGAGGTCATGAGCGAAGAGACGCCCCTTCCGATCGCCGATCCGACGACCACCCGATCGATCTTCGACTGGCTCGAACGGTTTGCCGCCTGCGTCAGGGCGGTCGACTATGCCGCCGCCCGTCCGTTCTGGCATTCGCACATCATCTCGTTCGGCACCTATCAGGAGCTGATCCACGGCCGCGCGCGCTGGACCGAGATGCAGTGGGACAACGTCTGGCCGCGCACCGCGGATTTCGCCTTCGATCTCGCGCATACTGAGGTGCTGATCAGCAGCGACGGTCGCATGGCGACCGTGATCACGCCGTGGACCAGCACCGGCTTCAATCCGGACGGCAGCCGCTTCGACCGACCAGGGCGGGCGACCATCATTCTCGCGCGTCAGGCTGACGGGCGCTGGCTCGGCATCCATTCCCACATGTCGCTGCGTCGCGGCGTGCCGCAGGACAGCCACGGCAGCCGGCCGGTCAAGGCCCACTGATCGCTATGCATGATGGATTTGGATCGAATGGGTTCGACAACGGCTTCGTTTCACCTCTCCCCAGCGGGGAGAGGTCGATTTGCGCAGCAAATCGGGTGAGGGGCCGCGGCGCTAACGAGAGACCGCAATCCCTCACCCGGCGCTGCGCGCCGACCTCTCCCAAGGGAGAGGTGAAGCCCCGCCGCTGCTCCAGCTCAACCTAATCTCAGCGCGCTTTAGATGATCTGGCGGGTGCGCCGCGCCACGCTGCGGCGTTCGTCGATGTGCGGCCCGTAGGCGGTCTGCGCGTCGGCCAATGACCCACGCCGCAGCCCGCGCGTCTGCGGTTCGTGCGCGGCAGTTGCGATCAGGTGAGCCAGGAATGAAGGGTCCCCGTGGGGCAACGGGATCTTGGGCGCCCAATGGGTGGTCACGGCCAGCGGCACCAGAGCCGTGCTGGTCGGCCCGGCGGTGTCGGTGAACTCGCCGTCGAGGACCTCTGACTGATCGATATCGCGCATCGCCTGCGACCCGTTGGAGCGTCATAGTCTGGGACGTTGCGTCCCTCTGCAACACCCTCATGGCAAGGGTCATGCCCGCCATCCCCAGTTCGTTCCGCAGCAGTCGAAAACGTGGTTTCCAGATTATTTATCAACTTCTCCTAGCGTTGGATTCACCGGAACCACTATCTTGAGAGCGTGTAGAATCACCGGGTGCCGTCCCAAATCGAGACATGTTCGATGCCCCCTGTCCCGCCAGCTGCCAGCATCCTCGCCTCGCTCGGCCAAGCGACATTCGCCTGGGATCTGGCGAGCGACGCGATCGCCTGGAGCGACAATGTGGCGACGGTCTTCCCTGATATCCCGGACGCGGCGCTCGCAAGCGGCAGTGAGCTCGCAAAGCTGATCGAGCCGTCGCGCAGCATTCGCGTCGACGCGCTCGGCCAGACCGCGCCGGCGCGGAGCGGGGAGCCGGTGCCTTACCGGATCGAGTATGGCGTGCGCGCCGTCACCTCGGCGCCGGTGATCTGGATCGAGGAGACCGGGTGCTGGTTTGCCGGCGCCGACGGCAGGCCGGCGCGCGTGCAGGGCGTCGTCCGCATCAACAATGAGCGGCACGCCCGCGACCAGCAGCTGTTGAAGCTGTCGCGGCATGATCCGCTGACGGGCGAGCTCAACCGCACCCATCTGATCGCCTCGCTCGCCGAGAGCATCGAGGAGTGCGCCCGCTTCCGCACCTCCTGTGCCTTCATGCTGATCGGCATCGATCATCTGGCGCGCGTCAACGATGCCTTCGGTTTCGATGTCGCGGACGCCGTCATCGCCGAGGTGGCAAAGCGGATCCGCGCCCGGCTGCGCAGCGGCGACATGCTCGGCCGCTTCTCCGGCAACAAGTTCGGTCTGATCCTGCGTAACTGCACCGTCGACGACACCAACGTCGCGGCCGAGCGCTTCCTTGCCGCGGTGCGCGACGAGGTGGTGCCGACCAAGTCCGGCCCGGTGTCGGTGACGGCATCGATCGGCGCCGTCACCATCCCGCGTCATGCGAAGTCGGCGGAGGAGGCGGTCAATCGCGCCCAGGAGACGCTGGATGCCGCCAAGAGCCGCCGCGCCGGATCGTTCGCGCTGTGGAAGCCGAATGTCGAGCGCGATGCGCAGCGCCGCGTCAACATCCGCGTCACTGACGAGATCGTCACCGCGCTGAACGAGCGCCGCATCGTGATCGGCTTCGAGCCGGTGGTCGATGCGCGCTCGCGGCAGCCGTCGTTTTACGAGTGCCTGGTCCGCATGGAGCAGGACGACGGCCGGGCGCTGCTGGCGCCCGACATCGTGCCGGTCGCCGAACGGCTCGGCCTGATCCGGCTGGTCGATCATCGCGTGCTGGAGCTTGCGATCGCCGAGCTCGCCGCAGCCCCCGGCGTGCAGCTCAGCCTCAACATCTCGCCCGACACCACGATGGATCCGGACTGGTGGGCCACTATCGAATCCTTGATGCGCGCGCATCCCGGCGTCGGCGAGCGGCTGATCGTCGAGATCACCGAGACGGTCGCAATCCAGGACATCGACGACGTCCGAGGCTTCGTCACCCGGCTGAAGAATTTCGGCAGCCGGATCGCGATCGACGATTTCGGCGCCGGCTACACCTCGTTCCGCAACCTGCGCAAGCTCGGCGTCGATATTGTCAAAATCGACGGCGCCTTCGTGCAGAACATCGTGCGCTCGGCGGACGACCGCGCCTTCGTGCAGACGCTGATCGATCTCGCGCGCCGGCTTGAGATCAAGACGGTCGCCGAATGGGTGCAGGACGAGGAAGCCGCCGTGATGCTGCGCGAATGGGGCTGCGACTTCATCCAGGGCCGCCTGATCGGCCTCGCCTCGCCGGACCGGCCGTGGAATGCACCGGCAGAGAAGGCCGTCCCCGCCACGGGCTGATCACTGCGCCCAGCTAACGGTGTCGTCCCGGCGAAAGCCGGGACCCATACGCCGCGGCTTATCAATGAGGCGATCTGGCAGACGCCTCGTTCAAGCAACATGCATTGGTGGTTGGGTCCCGGCTTTCGCCGGGACGACGATGCGGTGAGGTACGCGCGCAAGAACGAAAACCTACTCGTCCTTCTTCGCCGGCTGCGACATGCGCTCGAGGCGTTCCTGCATGTCCTTCATTTGGCGGCGCAGGTCGTCGATGTTGCCGTCGTCAGGTGTCGGCTCCGGCACCTTCTCGGTCTCCGTGCCGCCGCGCTGCGGCACGAATGGCTTGAACATCGAGAAGGTCTGCTGGAACAGCTCCATGTTGCGGCGGACCTGTTCTTCCAAGGGCGCAAACGGCGTGCCGCTCAGGGCACCCGCGATCTGCTTGCGGAATTTCTCCTGTTCCTTGGTCAGCGTCTCGATCGACTGCTCGAGATACTTCGGCACCACCATCTGCATGCTGTCGCCATAGAACCGGATCAGCTGGCGCAGGAACGTGGTCGGCAGCAGGTTCTGTCCGGCCTTGTTCTCCTGCTCGAAGATGATTTGCGCGAGCACGGAGCGGGTGATGTCGTCGCCGGTCTTCGCGTCGTAGACGAGGAAATCCTCGCCTTCCTTTACCATCGCCGCGAGATCCTCGAGCGTCACGTAGGTGCTCGTACCGGTATTATAGAGCCGCCGGTTCGCGTATTTCTTGATCGTGGTCGGTTGTTCAGATTTTGCCATGGGCTCTCACTTCAACACCGAAGAACCTGGAACCCCACGGCATCGCCGCAGGGCAAAATGCAACGCATCGCAGCAAAGGTAAGCATTTTCAAAGCGGTTCGGCTACAGTTTTGTGCTGTGCGGTTAATTCCAAAGCATAGGATTTGCTCAGGAATGTACCAAGAGCGTCATTTTGAGTGCGCCGCGGCGCGATTTGCGCGACAGTTCGATTGACATGGCTCAATGAGCTTTACAGGATAGTCGTTAAGAGACAGGTCCGCCAAACCGGCCGCCCGCCGTCGAGAAACCCAGCTACAACCCATAGGAGATGTCCATGTCAGACGATGTCGTCATCGTCAGCGCCGCCCGCACCCCGGTCGGCAGCTTCAACGGCGCGTTCGCCACCACGCCGGCCCACGACCTCGGCGCGATCGCCATCAAGGCGGCGCTGGAGCGTGCCGGCGTCGAAGGTGGCCAGGTCTCCGAAGTCATCATGGGCCAGATCCTGACCGCGGCGCAGGGCCAGAACCCGGCCCGCCAGGCCTCGATCGCCGCCGGCATCCCGGTGGAAAGCCCGGCCTGGGGCGTCAACCAGCTCTGCGGCTCGGGCCTGCGCACGGTGGCGCTCGGCTACCAGGCGCTGCTCAACGGCGATTCCTCGATCGTCGTGGCCGGCGGCCAGGAATCGATGAGCATGGCCCCGCATGCGCAATATCTGCGCGGCGGCGTCAAGATGGGCGGCCTCGAGCTGATCGACACCATGATCAAGGACGGCCTGTGGGACGCCTTCAACGGCTACCATATGGGCAACACCGCCGAGAACGTCGCCAAGCAGTACCAGATCACCCGCTCGCAGCAGGACGAGTTCGCAGTCGGTTCGCAGAACAAGGCCGAGGCGGCGCAGAAGGCCGGCAGGTTCAAGGACGAGATCGTCCCGGTCACCATCAAGTCCCGCAAGGGCGATATCGTGGTCGACGCCGACGAGTATCCGCGCCATGGCGCCACGCTCGACGCGATGGCCAAGCTCCGCGCCGCCTTCGAGAAGGACGGCACCGTGACCGCCGGCAACGCCTCGGGCATCAATGACGGCGCCGCCGCCGTCGTGCTGATGACCGCCAAGGAAGCCGCCAAGCAGGGCAAGAAGGTGCTCGCCCGCATCGTCTCGTGGGGCCAGGCCGGCGTCGACCCCAAGATCATGGGTACCGGTCCGATCCCCGCCTCGCGCGCGGCGCTGAAGAAGGCCGGCTGGAACATCGCCGACCTCGACCTGATCGAGGCCAACGAGGCGTTCGCCGCGCAGGCCTGCGCGGTCAACAAGGACCTCGGCTGGGATCCGGCCAAGGTCAACGTCAATGGCGGCGCGATCGCGATCGGCCATCCGGTCGGCGCGTCGGGTGCGCGCGTGCTGGTGACGCTGCTGCACGAGATGCAGAAGCGCGATGCCAAGAAGGGCCTCGCGACGCTGTGCATCGGCGGCGGCATGGGCATCGCTATGTGCGTTGCACGCGACTGAACAAAAGGCAGCGAGGCCGGCTAGGTGATGAAAAGATCATCTGTCAACCGCGACGCGAACTGATAGAAAAGATGCCCGGCTTTGCGCCGGGCATTTTTGTTTTCCACGAGCATGATCCGGAAAAGTGTGAAGCGGTTTTCCGAAAGGATCATGCTCAAAAGGGAGCTGAAGCGCGACG
>NZ_LGHK01000320.1 GCF_001908235.1 Bradyrhizobium sp. NAS96.2 | reverse complement strand
CGATCACCTCGTCCAGCGTCTCGGGATACAGCGTCGCCTGATACCGCGATCGCCCAATGACGTGTCCCATCGTCCCCCCGAATCAATCTCAGCCGCCAAAATCCACCATCAGAGCGTGGTTTTTGCACGGCCTGTTTCGCCAGGACGACGATGGGGATGGTTCTCGCTCCTAGAAGTCAAACAACGCGGTGTCATCACCCGCGAAAGCGGGTGATCCAGTATTCCAGAGACGTCCGTGCTTGAGCGGAGAGGCCGCGGCGTACTGGATCGCCCGGTCCGCACATCGAGCCGGGCCATGACAGTTGAAGATGGGATACAGCTTCGAGTTCTCGCGGTCTCGTAGGATGGGTAGAGCGCAGCGAAACCCATCAACTCGTGTCCGCGGCCGAATGATGGGTATCGCTTCGCTCCACCCATCCTACATTCGAGCTACCGCACCGCCCCCGGCCGGCTCTTCACGTGGTCTATGAAGGCGCGCAGCTTCGGCATGATCTGGCGGTGGCCGGGATAGTAGAGAAACACGCCCGGCGTCGTCGGCGCGAATTGATCCAGCACGCGGACGAGCTTCTTCTCCTTCACGGCGCCTGATATGAGCGGCGCGGGCACTTGCGCCAGTCCGACACCTTCGAGCGCCGCGCCGACCAGCGTCGGGAAATCATGGCCGATGAAGGATCCGGACACGGCGAGATCGATCGAACGGCCGTTGTCGTTCAGCGACCACGGCGCCAGCCCGCCGTTCGATCGGCGCAACCTGAGGCAGGCGTGATCGCGCAGATCGTCCGGACGCTTCGGCCGGCCGCGGCGCGCCAGATAATCCGGGCTGCCGACGATGGCGAAAGGAAACGGCTTGGTCAGGCGAACCGCGACCATGTCGGGGTTGATGAACTGGCCCATCCGGATGCCGGCATCGAAACCGCCGGCGGCGAGATCGACCAGCTCCTCGCTGGCGGCGAGCTCGACCTCGATCTCGGGATAGGCCTTGCAGAATGAGGCGATCAGCGGCTCCAGCAGGATCGGCACCACCGAGCGCGGCACGGTGAGACGCAGCAGCCCGGCCGGCTTCTGCCCGAGCTCGCGCGCGGCGCCGCTCGCCGCCACCAGCTCCTCGAACGCCGGCCGCGCGCGCGCCAGGAATCGCTCGCCGGCTTCGGTGAGGCCGACGCTGCGGGTGGTGCGGATGAACAGCACGGCGCCGAGGCGCGACTCGAGCGCGCGCACCGCCTGGCTGATCGCCGACGGCGTCACGGCAAGCTCGGTCGCCGCGCGGCGAAAGCTGCGGTGCTGGGCGACGCTGAGGAACGCCTCCACGCCGTCGAGCGCCCCCTGCCGGACTGTGAAGTTCTGCTTCATGGCCCGTCAACTTTATCGCGAATAGTCGCCCACGGAAAGCCGCCTTAGATCGGAAGCGACAGCGCGACGCGCGCTGATCGACGCGACATCACGACGTCAGCCGTGAACGGAGACCTGCGACCGATGAAAACGATCCGTCACACCCTCCTTGCCCTCACCCTCACTTTGACAGGCGCCACCACCATGACCGCTCCCTCCCCCGCCCAAGCCCAAGCCCAAGCTCAAGCCGTGCCCACGATAACCACCGGCGTGATCGTCATCCTGACCGTCAAGCCGGGCGTCACCCGCGAACAGGTGATGGCCGTGATGCCGGATGAAATCCGGCAGACCGTGCAACTCTATCTCGGTGGCAAGGTGCGCGAATGGTATTCGCGGTCCGACGGGCGCGGCGTCGTCTTCCTGCTCGACGCGAAGGACACCACGGAGGCGCACGCGATCATGGACCGCCTGCCGCTGTCCAAACTTGACATCATGGACCACGACTACATCGCGGTCGGCCCGCTGCTGCCGCTCCGCCTGCTGGTCGCCAAGCCCTGAACGCAAGCCGAGGTCGAACCCGGTCGACGGGTTCGGCCTCCCCGAACGGATCGACCAACAGAGGAAGCCAGCCGTGCCGATCAGTCTCAACATTCCGTTCCTCCTCAGCGTCGCCGGAGCATTTCTGACCAGTGCCGTGGTGGCCGCGACCTATGTCTGGCCGGCGCTCCGCACGATGCCGCGCCATGAGGCGCTCCGGCTGCTCGCCGCTTTCCATGCCTTCCGGTTTCTCGGAATGAACTTCCTGGTCACCGGTTTCGTGTCGCCGGAGGTGAACCCGGTGTTTGCCGGCGCGGTCGGCTGGGGCGATCTGACCGCCGCTGTCCTCGCGCTGCTCGCGATGGCGGCCCTGTCGTGGCGCTGGCCGATCGCCCTTCCGATCGTCTGGCTGTTCAACATCTGGGGCACGCTGGATCTTCTCAACGCTTATTACATGGGCGCGACGAAGAACGCGGATCCCGGCCTGTTCGGCGCCGGCATCTACATTCCGGCGCTGTATGTGCCGTTGCTGCTGGTGAGCCACGTGATGATATTCATGCTGCTGATGCGGGCCAAATCGGCTGAGGCGTAGATGCTAGGACGTGTGGAGCGCAGCGCTGCATCAACATCGTCGTCCCGGCGCAGGCCGGGACCCATACTCCGCAGCGGATGTTGTGGACGGGATTCGTGGTTCCAGCTGCATGCAACAATGCGCATTGGTGGTTATGGGTCCCGGCCTGCGCTCTAGGGCATGCACACATCTCTGAGGCTCCATCCTTGGGCGACGGCGTGGAAGTGTTCGAGGCCGGTTTTGAAGGTGATGGGGCCTGGC
>NZ_LGHK01000032.1 GCF_001908235.1 Bradyrhizobium sp. NAS96.2 | reverse complement strand
CACGATCTCCGGCTATGTCACCGGCCATGAAAATGACGCGGCGTGGCTGGTGTTCACGCTGACGGTGAACACGGCGACCGGCGACGTGACGCTGACGCAGGATCGTGCGGTCCACGAGAATACGGCGTCGAGCCCGGACACCGGCGAGGGCATCAGCCTGACCGGCGGCTTGGTGACGCTGACCGCGACCGTCACCGACAAGGACGGCGACAGCGCCGCCCAGAACCTTGATCTGAGCAGCCACGTCACGTTCCACGACGACGGTCCGTCAATCAAGCTGAGCGGGACGGTTGCGTCGCTGAACACCTACGAAGCGTACCTCTCGGCCTCGACGAATGCCGGCATCAACGGCTCGACGCCGGACGCGGTGCCGACCCAGGGCCATACCCTCGACAAGGAGAGCTTCGCAGGCGCGTTCACGGTGGTGACCGGCGCCGATGGTGCGACCACGGCCTATGCGCTGACCATCGCGAACAACGGTATCGCGACCAATCTGATCGACAGCGCCTCGGGTCTCGGCGTCGTGCTCGACCAGACCGGCAACACGATCTCCGGCTATGTCACCGGCCACGAAAACCAGGCTGCTTGGCTAGTGTTCACGCTGACGGTCAACACCGCGACCGGCGACGTGACGCTGACACAGGACCGTGCGGTGCACGAGAACATTGCCTCCAGCCCGGATACCGGTGAAGGCATCAGCCTGACCAGCGGCCTGGTGACGCTGACCGCGACCGTGACCGACAAGGACGGTGACAGCGCGAGCCAGAAGCTCGACCTGAGCAGCCACGTCACGTTCCACGACGACGGTCCGTCTTGGACGTCGGCAGAGCACGGGGTGCTTGCCAATCAGGCAGGCTTTAGCGTGACGGGAGATCTGCAATTCATAACGGGCGCGGACGGTCTCGCGTCCCTCTACTTTACGGGCGTATCCCTGGATCCGCTCCATCCGACAGCAACGACGATCCAGGCGGGTGGATTTGCGGTTTCCGAATATGTCGATGCAAGTGGCGTCCTGCATGGCGTTGCCAATGGGTCGGACGTCTTTACCGTAACCCTTGATCCGACAACGTCGACCTACTCGTTCGACCTCTTCCATACCCTCGATGCATACTCGGAACAGAACGTAAGCAGCGCGGGTAGCGTGAGCGGCGCGGGTCCGGCTTCGTTTGCTGTATTGTCAGACACCGGCGGCAATCCAGTAACCGTGTTGACGGGCTATCACACAACCGGAGCATTCAACGCTGCAAGCTGGTTTAGCGAGACTCACGATTCGTTGACGAACGCGTCCGGGCTAACGCAAGCGCAGATCAACGCAAGTTCGTCGGGCGAGGGCGTCAGCAGCAACAACTTCAACGCGGGTGATTTCATGCGCTTTGATTTTGGAGCTGTCGGGGACAACAGCAACGGCGATACCTGGACTTACGGCACCGCCACTGGTGCTCCAAGCGTTGCGACGGGAAATCAGATTACTTTCACCATCAATGCCATCGGTGGTCCGACGACTATCGAATATCTGGTGCACAGCGTCGACGGCACGGTGACCTCCCACGTCTATAATTCGGCCACCGATGGAACCACCCTTACGGCCATCGGGCACGGAAATATCGACTACGTTGAACTGTATGACGCTTCCGGCAAGTCCAAGATCCTGTTGTCCGGAATTGCGGAACTCGTCAACAATGGTCAAACTGACGTTCCCTTTACCGTGGGTGTAACGGACGGCGATGGAGACACGACTTCGGGCTCGTTTGATGTCAACGTCACTGGCGCAACGACCCTTACGGGCACTGCCGGAAATGACGTCATCGTCGCCGGAGCAACCGCTGAAACGCTTACTGGTAATGGTGGGAGCGACAAGTTCGTTCTCAATCTCTCCGCCCACTTTACCATTAGTGATTTCAACAGCAGCGGCGACTTGGTCCTTCTGGACGTGGCCGGTCTAACCCTCCCGTCGGGCAGTTCAAATGCTCTTACGGCGGGCCAGTTCACGACATCGGCCGCGACTGGTGCAGACCAGACCGCCGCGTCTGCCTGGAACGAAAGCAACAGCACCAACAAGTTCTTCTTCAATAATACGACGCATGAGCTCTGGTACTCGGCAAATGGCACCGGCTCCGACAAGGTGGACCTCGCACATCTGAGCACCGGCGTGCCGGCGGCCGCGAACATTCATATTTACTAGGCCAGGCTTGCAGCAAAAACGAAAATCCGCGGAGGTGACTCCGCGGATTTTCTTATTCGATCTGGCCTTGCTCGCGCAGTGCTACATCAGCACGGGCAGGAAGCCTGGAAGCGGCATCGCTGCGTCGAGCTGCTCCACACCGGTCCATTCGGAGTCGGCCGCATTGGCGGCCGCCGGTGCGGCATCGAGCTCGTCGCCAAGCGGCAGCCGCTTGGCGTAGGGCGCCGCAAACAGCTGCACGCCGCGCTCGTTGATCGCAAACATCGGCGTGAAATTGGCGAGTTCGCCGTCGTCGATCAGCTCGGAGCGGCGGCTGTCCAGGATCAGCCAACGGCCATCCAGCCGCGCCGCCAGCACGGCATGGTCCTGGCGGATGGCGCGATCGCGGCCCAGCACCAGGCGCAGTTCCCCGCGCGGGAAGCCGGCTTCGCTGAGCGCGATGTATTTCGCGATCGCGTAGTCCTCGCAGTCGCCCTTGCCGGTGGCAAAGGTGGCGAGCGGCGCGCTCCAGCGGTCGGCCTCGCCATACTGGGCGAAGTCGCTCACATAGCGGATCGCCTGGTTGACGGCGCGGTTGGCCTCATCCAGTCGGTCGCGTCCGGACTTGGCCTTGACCGCATTGATCAGGCGAAGGAACTGCGCGGCATTGGGCGGGCAGCCGGCGGCGTTCTCGCGGCACTGCTCGAGGACGGTGCGCTCCCTGGCGAGATCGGATTCGAGGCCGCGCCATTTGCGCCACAGGCCGTTCTCCGGGGCGCGAAAGGTGAACAGGCCGAACGGCTCGGTGCCTTCGGGCGGAAGCGGCTTGGCCGCCGGCAACGCATCGGTCGCCGTATTCGGCGGCGTCAGCGCGGCGGTGCGAATGGCGTTCGGCCCACGGCCGCGCTGGCGGTCGAGCTTGGCCAGGACGTCGGTGATGGTGAAGAAGGTGGCAGGCGGGCGGTTCGACGCGGCATCCGACGCCGGCGCAAGCTCGCCGGCGGGAGCGCCGAAAGAGAGTTCGTCCGCGGCAAACGCGGACTGCGCAACGCAAAGACTTATTGAAAATGCAGCCACGGCCATGGCGGCCGACGAAGCAAACTTCAGCGACTTCATATGACGTCCCCAATGCCAGGGACCGTCAACGTCTGTGCGTCGATCTGCGTCCCCGCTGTTATCGGGACGCAAACTGGCGCCTTGGCCGCTTAAGCCGGGTTAAGTGGAGGGGGCCGTACCCTGGATTGTCGAGAAGGCGGTCAATCCAGGGTTTGCGGGTTCGTTCGAAATTGAACGACTTGAAGTCATGATCGGTTAACCACGGAGCCCGTGGACCGGATCAGCGCTCGCGCAGGGCCTCGTCGCGCAGCAGGCGGGCGGGCTTCACGATGTAGTCCAGCACGGATTTCTCGCCGGTCAGGACTTCGACCGTGGTGACCATGCCGGGAATGATCGGCAGCGGATGCTGCTCGGTGCCGAGATGGTTCTTATCTGTGCGCACCATCACCCGATAGAAGGTTTCCTGACGCTCGGTCCTCTCCGCCTTGTCGTCGACGATGGTGTCGGCGCTGATGCGTTCGACCTTGCCCTTGAGCGATCCGTAGACCGAGGAGTCATAAGCGCTGATCTTCACCACCGCATCCTGGTCGGGACGGATGAAGGCGATGTCCTGGGGACGGATCCGGCCCTCGACCAGCAGCGTGTCGTCGAGCGGCACGATATCCATCAGGTTGGCGCCGGGCTGCACGACGGCACCGATGGTGCTGATGTTCAATTTATTGACGATGCCGTGAACCGGCGCCCTCAGATCGGTGCGGCGCACCCGGTCCTGGGCGGATTTGATGTTCTCGTCGAGCACGGCGAGGTCGGCACGCGATTTGGCGAGATCCTCATCGGCCTGCGAACGGAACGACGCGGTGATGTTCGCGATCTTCGATTGGGCTTCGGCGAGCTGGCCCTTCATCTCGGTTGCCTGCCGATCAAGCCGCAGCATCTCGATCTCTGGTACGACTTTCTGATCATAGAGCTTGCGGGTCAGGGTCTGCTCGCGTTCCAGGAGCTTCAGCGAGCCGGTGAGGCGGGTAACCTGCTGATTGAGGACGTCGATGTCCTGCGCGACCTTCTGACCACGCATCTTGAACACGCTGGCTTCGGTTGCAACGGCGGCAGGAACCACCTTGTCGATTTCATCGGGAAAGGCGATCTCGCTTCGTCCCCGCGCCTCGGCGTCGAGGCGGGCCACCCGTGCCGCCATCGCCGCGCGGCGCTCGCGGATCTCGCCGAACTCGGAGGCGAACTTGGTATCGTCGATGCGCATCAGCGACTGGCCCTGCTGAACGATGTCGCCTTCGCGCACCAGGATGTCGCCGACGATGCCGCCTTCGAGTGATTGCACCACCTGCATCTGCCGCGACGGCACGACGCGGCCGCTGCCGCGCTTGACCTCGTCCAGCACGGCAAAATGCGCCCAGACCACAAACGTCGCCAGCAGCGCGCAAGACGTCCACAGCAGCATGCGGGAGGTGCGGGGCGTGCGCAGCAGCGCCGCGGACCGGATGTCGTTTGCAAACGCAAAATCGGAAGACGCCATAATATTCGCTCGTTATGCAGATTTCGGCTGGATCGTATTCTCGGGTGCAGGCGCCGCGGATGCGGGCCTGCCCTGGAGCAGGGCGAGCACCTTGTCGCGCGGGCCGTCGGCCACCAGGCGGCCGTTGTCGAACAGCAGCAGGCGATCGACCATGTTCAGCAATGACAGGCGATGCGTCGAAATGATGATGGTCATGCGGTCGTCGCGCAGCCCCTTGAGCCGCTCGAGGAATTCCTGCTCGCTGCGAATATCGAAATGCGCGGTCGGCTCGTCGAGGAACAGCACGCGCGGTTTGCGGATCAGGACGCGCGCCAGGCCGATCGCCTGCTTCTGGCCGCCCGACAGGCTGCGGCCGCCTTCCGAGATGGGCATGTCATAGCCCATCGGGTGGCCGGCGATGAAGCTCTCGACGCCCGAGAGCCGCGCGGCATGCAGGATTTCCTCGTCGGTCGCCTCCGGCTTGCCGAGGGCGATGTTGTCGCGCAGCTTGCCGTAGAACAGGTCGGTATCCTGCATCGCGAAGCCGATGCCGGCGCGCAGGTCCGAAGGATCGTATTGCCGCGAGTCGACGCCGTCGACCAGGATGCGGCCTTCCTTCGGCTCGTAGAATCCGAGCAGCAACCGACCGACCGTGGTCTTGCCGGATCCGACCCGGCCGATGATGCCGACCTTTTCTCCGCCCTCGATCTTGAAGCTGACTTTCTCCAGCGCGTTGCCCGGCGCGTTGGGGTAGGCGAACGACACGTTCTCGAAGGCGATCTTGCCGTCGTCGATCCGTCTTGCGACATAGGACCGGGTCGGCGAGCGTTCGCGCTCGATCGACATGATGCGGTCGATTGCCTTGAGGGACGACAGCGTCTGCGTTCCCTTGGTGATCACGGAGGCGATGCCCGCGATCGGCGCCAGGATGCGGCCGGCGAGCATGTTTGCGGCGACCAGCGCGCCGACGCTCAGCTTGCCGTCGAGGATCAGGAAAATGCCGACGACGACGAGGAGCAGGCTCGTGATCTGCTGGGCGGTGCTCGCGCTGGTCAGCGACATCGACGACCAGAAGTGAACGTCCTCACCGGATCGGGCGGTCGCCGCGACCGAGCGTTCCCACAAGGTCTGCATCCGCGCCTCGGCGCCGGTCGCGCGGACGGTTTCGAGGCTGGACAGGGACTCGACGAGCACGCCGTGCCGGGCGGCGGATTCGGCCTGCAGGCGCTTCATCGCGCGATCGAGCGGCCGCTGCAGCAGGAAGCCGATCAGCATGACCAGCGGGAGCATGACCAGCGGGATCCAGGCCAGCGGCCCGGCGATGATGAACAGCACCCCGACGAACAGGATGGCGAACAGCAGGTCGGTCGCCGAGACCACGCTTCCGGACGTGAAGAATTCGCGCACCGAGTCGAAGTCGCGGAGCTGGTTGGCGATGATGCCGACCGAGGTCGGCCGCTGCGCCATCTTCACCGACATCACGTGCTCGAAGATGTTGGCGGCGAGCACGACGTCGATGGTCTTGCCGGTCACGTCGATCATGCGACTGCGGACCATGCGGAAGATGAAATCGAAGACGATGCCGAGCCCCATGCCGATCGAGAGCGCGATCAGGGAGGGGATCGCGCCGTTAGGGATGACGCGGTCGTAGACGCTCATCGTGAACAGCGGCGTCGCCAGCGCGAGGATGTTGGTCAGGAAGGCGGCGATCGCGATGTGTCCGTAGCTGCGCCAGTGCGTCTTCACCACCGACCAGAACCAGTGGTTGTTGGGAATGCCTCCGGCGGCGACCGTGCGTGCGTCGGCCTGCGCGGCGCTTCTCACCAGGAACGCGTAGCCGGTGTAGTCGGCAGCGAGCGAGGCAATGTCGGCGACGCGGGGGACATTCGGCGTGGCCGGATCGACGATCTTGATCGTCTTGCCTGCTGCGTCCGTGCCCAGCAGGATGAGTGCAGAGCCGTTCTTCATGATCAGGACGGCCGGCAGGACCAGCGCGGGAATGTCCGAAATGTCGCGCTTGATCGCCTCGGTCTCCAGACCCGCGCGCCTTGCCGCGCGATCGTAGAGCGAAACGGACAGCCGACCGTCGGTGATCGGAAGTCCGCCGAGGAGCGCTTCGCGGCTGACGGCGCGGCCGTGATGCGCCGCGAGAAAAGTCAGCGATGCGGTGAGGGGATCGTCGCCCAATGCACGCGGCCGAGCGGGCGCGGCAGGCTTCGAAGTTGCATCATCCGGCGAAGTGCGAACGGCGTCAGCCGCCGCGCTGGGGGTTCGAAACAACAACTGAAACCTCGACAACCAAAATGGAAATGCAGAAATCGCATTCGATGATTTCGGGCAGGCTACAACAAATGGCGAACAAAATCAGCGAAACTTGCTTTAAGTATTAATACGGGAATCGAAAGGGCCCCATTTGGGGCCCTTCCGGAAGTCCTGATTCTGGTTGGCCCCCTCTATTTACCGGAACTCGGGAATGCCGACAGCAACCAATGGGGCTTCGTCGACGCATAGGAACTGGCATTCGCCGTGACCGACGGATCCGCGTAAATCACGTTCGGGCCGTCCGCAGCGCTCTTCTGCTGCTGCATCCATTCCGCTGAGCCGGGCACGGAAGCGGTCGCGGTCGAACCGCTGAACCGGTCGGCAAACCCGACATCCTTCGCCGGCTGGGCCGACGCATAGCCCTCCCTGTAACCCTTGGCCGGGCGGACCGTGGCGGTCGGGCCCGGAACGGCGACGTGCAGCGGCTCGGAGCCGGTTTGCGGCAGGTTCACGCGAAGGGTGGGGAACGAATAGCGCGGCAGGCCGATCGACAGCATGTCGGTGGGCGCGGCGTCGACCGGCGGAGGAGCCTTCAGATATTCGATCAGGGTGCCCATCGCGGCCAGCAGCTGGTAGTCGGCGAAAACGACGACGCTGCGGGCGGAGGTGAGCGAGACCGATGCGTTGAAGAACTGGTTCTGCGCGTTGAGCAAGTCGATCAGGGAGCGCTGACCAAGCTCGTATTCCTTCTGGAAGGCCGCGATGGTCTTGCGGTCGGCTTCCAGCTGGCGCGTCAGCGCCGCGATGCGCGTGGCCGTAATCGTACGGGCATTCCATGCCTTGTCGATCGATTCATAGGCGTCACGTTGCAAGCGCGCGTGGCGCATGGTGGCTTCGGTATAGCGCTCGGCCTTCTCCGACCTGTTCCAGGCGTCCTGGCCGCCGCGGAAGATGTCCCAGGACATCACCACCTTGCCGCTGTAATCCTCATGGGTCACGGCGGGATTTCCCGGTGCGGTCACGTAGGGGAAGGAGTTGTCGTAGTGGGTCGCGCGTCCCTCAAGATAGAATTTGGGGCCGAACGTGCCGTCCGTGGCCTTGAATGCATGCTTGGCGGCGTCGGCGTCGGACTGGGCCGCCGCAATCGTCGAATTGAACCGCAGCGTGGTCGCCAGCGCTTCGTCGCGGCTGTGCGGCAGTCCGCCGAGCGGGGCAGGGAAGCGGACATTGATCGGCTCGAGGCCGACAACCTTGCGATACTTCGCCCTTGCGTCATCGAGGCTGCGCTGGAATTCGGCGAGCGCCGCACGCGCGCTCTCGACGCGCTCACGGGCTTGCTCGAGGTCGCCTTCGCCGGCCCGGCCGCCCGAGAAGCGGGAGTTCACGTTCGCAAAGATCTTCTCGTGGTTCGCGACGTTCTGTTGGGCAAGGCTCACCAGCCGGATGTAGCGCACGACGTCCATGTAGCCTTCGGCTGCGTCGAGGGCCAGCAGCTCGGTCCGTTCCTTGACGCGCGAGGCCGCCGCATTCACGCGCGCGGTCTGGCGCCAGACGTCGTAAATCGACGAGAAGCCGTCCCAGAGCAGCTGGCGAACGACCACGGATTCCTGGCTGCCATTGCGCCACGGTCCTGCACCCACGGTCGGTGCCTGAATGGACGGCGCGATAAAGCCCGGCGGTTGATCGAACTTTTCCGGCCCGTAGCTGGCGTCGATGCGCACCTGCGGCAGCAGCGTGCTCTGGGTCTGCCTCAGCTCGCTTTCCGTCGCCCGCCGATTCGCGGAAGCCTCGCCCACGCCAGGGTTGGTCAGCATTGCCTGGCGCAACGCATCGTTAATGGAAAAAACCTCGGCACATGCTGGCGTTGCCGCCAGGCAAAGGCACGCGATGACCGTGTATGCCGATTTCATAATCCCCGCCCCTACTCTCAAAAAATCTTACGTAGAATCTGACGGAAGCTAACAAAGGACGGTTCCTCAACCTATGACATTTCAGCCACACCGCGGCCCTAAGTGGGGCGGAGCAGCTAGGCGTCGGTGGCCGAGGACTATTGAAATTTTTATTAAATTTCAATGATTTGGGTGCCGTTGATCGAGCATTCCGGCTGGTGCCGGCCAGCAACACCGGCGAGTGGAACAGCAAAGGTCAGTTAAGTCGCCCTTAACGCCCGCCCACCACCTACTGCTCGCGGCAGGTCGCCAGGTAGGTTGCGACGAAGGGCGTGGCCTTGGCGTCAGCTGAGGGACTCTCGAGGCGGCTCGTTAATTTGTAGAGCGACCTGCTGGCAAAATAGAACCGGAAGATCTCGGCCGTGGACTCGTCCACACGGGTCGCAAAGATCGATGCCGCGGTGCGGTGGGCAGCCGCAAAGACATAGGTGGTGAGCTTGGCTCCCTTGCCTTCCGTCGCCGCAGAGGTCCCCCAGGTGACCGAGAAGGTTTCGCCATCGATCACCACCGACGGCCGGACCGTATCGAGATCGTCGTCGATCCACTGAACGTTGCCTGAGGAGCCAGCCTCAACCCGTTTGCCTCGCGGCGTGTCACAGGTGAACCTTGAAGGCTGAGCTATCGCTGCGCTTGTCGTCGTCAGCAACAACACACAGCCGACCGACCTCCACATTGGTGTTTCCCTCTGCAGTTGCGTTGGTTGGAATCATACTGGTGCCTCAGCCCGGCCGGCGCAACTCGGTGATGTACGGACATGCCGGCCAGGCCGCGCGCCCGGCGCGTTCGTCATTCCGGCGCGATCGGATGCGCCGGACGCTCGATCGATGGCCTGAGGTTGTCGAGCTCGACGAACACGTCAGCGTGCCGGCGCAGCTCATCGGCGATCATCGGAGGCTTCGTTCGAATGCTGGACACGACGGTGACGCGCACGCCCATCCGCCTGACGGCTTCGACAACGGCGCGCAAGTCACCATCGCCCGAGAACAGGAACGCATGGTCGATGCGGTGCGCGATTTCCAATGCGTCGACCGCGAGCTCGATACCGATGCTGCGCTTCATGCGCCGCCGTCCATCGCCGTCGTCGTGCTGCTTGGCTGCCTTTCTCCTGACCGCATACCCGTTGTAATCGAGCCAATCCACCAGCGGCCGGAGGCTGCTGAACTCGTCGTCGTCCCTTACCACCGTGTAGAAATATGCACGGACGATTTGCCCATGTTTACCGAACTCCGCGAGCAGTCGCCGGAAGTCGACCTCGAAACCGAGACTCTTGACGGTGGTGTGCAGATTCGCACCGTCGATGAAGAGTGCAATACGATCGGTCATCTCAAGTCCCCAGGAGGCCCGGATCAGTTGCTGTACGCTTTGGTTCTAAAATTCCTCGAGCGCCGGGTGGGGGAGCGCCCTCATTGAAATGGCTAATCCTAGAACATGGAACAGGCGGGGAAGAAGCGGAAAATTTCAACATCGCCGATACGATTCTCTCATCCGGCTGCTGCTGATCCGATAGCGGGCCGGAGCGACGCGGGCCGATTTTCATAGCGGGGCCAACCTGATCGTGCGCGTATTGATAAGGCGCCGGTCGGGCGACCGGACCGAACCTCGCCTGCGGCCGTAGCGGTCGTAGCTGGGCAAGAGTGCCGCCATCCGCGCGCCGGCGATGCCTGCGTCGTCGGGGCGCGTGCCGGCTCAGGCAATGGTGCGGCGCAATCGCACTGACGAGCAGCCGCCCGCAAGGTGATCATTGCGCCGCCAACGAAACTACATCTAAAATGATTGCAGTGTACCGACGTTGTTTTGCGCCGATGCGGTATTTCGAGATACCACTTTTTTGCAGATACGATTTTTTATCGATACGAGCTTCGGATCGCTCGGTTTGGAGCACCATCAACAGCAGCAGGCGCCAACGGCGCAGGCATCACGCTGCGCGCGCGGCTCGACGGGCGCGGAGGCGGCTCGCGCTGGCAGGCTTGCAGTGACCGACGCGCAAGCGAGAGCCGCGGTCGAGGAGCGGCGCGGCGAGACTTGGCCAAAGCGCGCCAGATGCCTGGGCGTTGTCTCGCTCTGCATTCTGCTGTCCTGTTGCGGGGCGGCTCGCCAGGCTGTCGAAGGGGAGGTGGATCCGGCGACGGCGAGCGCAACGGAGCCGACGCCGGACACGGCAACCGCGCCCGCAGCGGCCAAGGTTGCGGAAACCGTCAACCTCAACGGCGCGCTCGCGGAATGCCGCAGCGCGTTTCCGGATCAAATCGCACAGGCGGTGGCGCGGACGTCATGCGTGATCAAGGCGACCGATCTTGTCCGGCCGCTGCTGCCGTTTCCTGAACTGCTCGATCGGGAGAACGCGCTGCGCAAGGCGCTGGCCGAGCAGGTTCAGGCAAGGACAATGTCCCTGCTCGAGCGAAACGTCCAGATCCAGAAGCTCCATGCGCAACTGCTCGACGAAGAGCGCAGCAGGCTGCCAGCGGCGCCGGCCGACGCGAGCAAGCCGTCGGCGGCGGTCACGCAATGGCGACAATCCAACCCGGAGGGTTGTGGCCGCCTCGGAGGCGACGCTGCGACCTGTTTTTGAAAAGGGTGATTTTCAGGGGATTGCTGGCTTGCGCCCATCGGTCCGAGTCGACGATGATCGGCAGCGAGGGACAGAAAGCATGCAGTCAAGCAGTAACTCACTTCAAGTGAGTAGCGAGACCGGGCCGGCCGTGAATTCCGGGCGCAGCGATTACCTTCGGCCCTGGTTGCCGCTCTTGCTCGCGGCGACTGCCTATCTCACGATCATCGCCAGGGGCACTTTCCTGCTGAAGGATGCCGACATCTATTGGCATATCTTGGTCGGCCAGTGGATCGTCGATCATCGTGCCGTGCCTCACGCCGATATGTTCTCCTTCACGATGCACGGTGCGCCCTGGATAACCAGTGAGTGGCTGTCCGAAGTCCTTTATTTTGCTGCCTACAAACTGGCCGGATGGACGGGGCCAGTGATGCTGGCGGCGCTGTCAGCGTCGGTCGCGTACTACCTGCTTACGCTCCTGCTCCTGAAAAGACTGCCGAACGTACCGGCCGCGATCCTGGCGTCGGCTGCAATCGTTATGACGTCGTTCCACGTGTTCACCCGCCCGCATGTCCTGGTCTTTCCCCTGATGGTGGTGTGGGCTGACGCGCTGGTCAGAGCAAGCGAAGAGCGACGGGCGCCTTCCTTGGTTTATCTCGCGCTCGTCACGCTTTGGGCCAACCTCCACGGAAGCTTCGTGCTGGCCTTGGCGCTGATCGGGCCGTTCGCCCTGGAGGCGCTCTGGATGTCGGATCAATCGGACCGCATCAGGATTGCAGTCCAATGGATTCGATTTGGGGTGCTGGCGCTTGGGGCCGCTTGCATCACCCCGTATGGGCCGGAATCGATGCTGGTCATCGGGCGCATTATGCACCTGGGAGGCGCGCTCTCGCATATTGGCGAGTGGCAACCGCTGGACTTCAATACCTTAAGTACTGTCACACCATGTCTGATAGCCGGCCTTGCCTACCTGCTTTACGGCGGGCTCAAGCTTCCTCCGATCAGGATCGCGACGCTCCTGGCGGTGGTTTATCAGATGCTCGTCCACGTGCGGTATGTCGACGTTTTTGCGCTGGTTGCGCCATTCTTCATTGCCGGTCCGTTGGCGCAGCACCTGTCATGGGCCCAGTTGCAGCACAATCGGAAAGTGGTCGCCCCAAAGCGCTCAACGGTGATCGCAACGATTGCCGCTCTCGTCATCGCCAGTGGGGTGATGGTCGCGGTCAAGGACCTGACGCCACCGCTCGTGCCGCGCGCCGCGGTTGAGAAACTGAAGGAGCAGGGGGCGGAACGCGTCCTCAACGCCTACTTCTTCTGCGGATATCTGATGTTCCAGAACATTCCGGTGTTCATTGATTCGCGCGCTGAACTGTACGGAGGAGCCTTTCTCGATCGCTACGTGAATGCCATCTCGCTGTTCGATATGGCGGATTTCGTCAAATTGCTCGATGAATACAAGATCGACGCGACGCTGCTGTCTCCGTCGACTCCGGCGGTGGGGCTGCTCGATCGGCTGCCGGAATGGCAGCGGGCCTATGCCGATGACCTCGCCGTCGTCCACGTTCGGCGGCAGCGGCGGGACAATACGGAATCCCGGAAGTAGCTCGATACTTCATGACGACCGGGCAGGCTCCCATTGGCTGGTCGGGACCGCAAAATACCGGATGCTGCGGTCGGCCTTGGACCCGCATAGGCGGTAGCGCCGAGCGACGGGCGCTCGGACCGTATTCGCACGGGGCGACCGCATGGAAATGTCATGAAATGCGGAAATCCCTATAATTTAAGGGGTTTCCTGTCATTGCCTCTAGCTCGCCGCGGCCGAGGAGCGTGTCGGCCGCTTACGCCGGTAGGGTTAATAAACGATTACCAAGTGACAGATTTCTCGCGACGCATTATAAGAAAATCCTAGTTGGCCTTGGATTTTGCCGCCAACATATTGCGTAAATTCATCGTAAAAGGGATATTTTCCTATGTTGAACCTCTTTATCCAGACCACCGAAGCCTTCAAGCGTCTCGCCTCGGACAAGGACGGCGTTGTGTCGTTCGAATACGTGATCGTCGCCGCTTGCGTCGTCGCCGCCGTTGCCGCGGCATTCGGAACTGGCACCGGGTCCGGCATCGGCTCGGCGCTGAGCTCCGCGATCAGCACGATCACCACCAACGTCACCAATGCGGTCTCGGCCTGATCCGAGCATCGACGGCGTTGGCAGAGTCTTTCTGCCAACAGTCGTCAACCGGATTGCGATGTCGGCAAGGTAAAGGAGGCATCTCCATGTTGCATTACATCAAGGCCAAAGAAGCGTTGCTGCGTCTGCGCGCGGACAAGGACGGCGTTGTGTCGTTCGAATACGTGATCGTGGCCGCTTGCATCGTTGCCGCGGTTGCTGCCGCGTTCGGAACAGACGCTACGACCGGTATCGGTTCTGCGCTGTCCAGTGCGATCAGCACCATCGCGACCACCGTTACCAACGCGGCTTCTGCTTAAGCAGAGAAGATCTCGCTTCGGCGGCGGGCATTATTCTATGCCCCCGCTACTTCTGAGGCGTATATTTTATGAATTGGATTGCGTCCACGACCTCGTGTCTGGAAATCGCATTGTTGTTCTATGTCGCAACGATCGATATCGCGACACGGCTGATCCGAAACGAAGTTTGTCTGGCACTGGCGTTCCTCGGGATCGTCGGTCAACTGGCCGGTCCGATGCAGATTGGGCAGTCGCTGGTCGTTGCTGCAATCCTGTTTCTGGTGCTCTTCGTGATGTACCAGCGCGGAATGATCGGCGGCGGCGATGTCAAGCTGCTGGTTGCCTTGGCGATCGGTCTCCCGCTCGCCGGCGTGATTGAGTTGCTGACCGTAACTGCATTGGCCGGTGGCGCTCTGGCCGCAGTGCATTTGATGATGCGCCGTCTGCCATATCCGAGGCTGGCGCCCGCCGGATCCTCGCTTGCGCGAAGGGTTTATGCGGTCGAGCGCTGGCGTCATTTGAGACATGCACCGCTGCCCTACGGGGTGGCCATCGCATGCGGCGGTATCTGGGCTATTTTGAGCAAAGGATTTTGACATGTCGTCCGCCTTGCGCGTCTCGATCATCATGGTGCTGCTGCTCGCAGCTACGGCACTCGGGATCATTGCCTATAACGCGAACCGCAAGGACCCGGTTGCGGAGATGGTCGCCGAAAAGCCGGCGCCTGCGCCAGCGCCGGCGGCGGTGCCGGCGACCGTCGGCTACTTTGTTGCGACGCGTCCGCTGCCGAAAGGAACGCTCGCGCGGGACGAGGATTTCTCCGTGCGCCAGGCGGCGCCGAATCGTGTCCCGGCAGGCGCGATCTTCGAAACGCCTGACAGCAAGGCCGGACTTCCCGGCTCTCTGGTTCGCAAGTTCGTCGACGCCGGCAGCGCCATCACCCTGGATGACATCCTGCGTCCGAAAGATCGGGGCTTCCTCGCCAGCGTTCTGGCGCCGGACAGCCGCGCGATCAGCATCAAGGTTGACGAGGAGACCGGCGTCTCGGGTCTGATCAGGCCGGG
The DNA here is from genome assembly GCF_001908235.1 of Bradyrhizobium sp. NAS96.2. GTDB lineage: Bacteria > Pseudomonadota > Alphaproteobacteria > Rhizobiales > Xanthobacteraceae > Bradyrhizobium. The sequence goes on along the minus strand of NZ_LGHK01000032.1, from coordinate 36,507 downwards.
CGACAATGTCGACGTCGTGTTGACCCAGGTCTTCGAGAAGGCGGACCCGGTGAAGCGCGCCGTCAGCGAAACCGTTCTGTCGAACGTGCGCGTCATCGCGATCGATCAGGAGATCGCACAGGGCGGGCGCCCCGTCGGCAACACCGTCGTAGGCAAGACCGCGCAAACCGTATCGCTGGAGCTCAAGCCGGAGCAGGTCAAGAAGGTCGCCGTCGCAAAGCAGCTTGGAACGCTGTCGCTCGTCGTCCGCGCTGCGGCCGAGCAGTGGGACAAGGCCGACACCGGTGCGACGTCGAGCTGCGATGTCTCGCCCGAGCTGGCGCGCCAGAGTGCGGTTGCCGGCCAGAGCACCACGGTGGCGATCTATTCCGCCAGCGGCATGAAGCAATACTCGGTCAGGAAGCAGGATGTGGACGACGACTACCGTGCAGGCTGTGACGGGCCGTCCCCGCTCGAGGCTCAGACCACAGCGGCGGCCAGTGACACCGGCAAAGCGGCGGAGAAGCGGTGATGAGTGTGAACATGGCAGTAGTTGATCCCCCCGAAGAGACGACGACGTCCCTTGTTGCGCGGAACCGCATCGTCTGCTTCGTGAACGACGAACTGAGCGCCGCAGCCCTGCGCAAGGGTCTGGACGGCAGCAATCTGGTGATCCGACGTGGCACCATCCGCCATGCGACACGCATGCTCGAGACCGACACCGACCTGTACGCGCTGGTGACCGACATCAGCGGGCTGGATGATCCCTTCACCGAGCTGGAACGCCTCGCCAGCGTCTGTCCGCCCGACGTGAAGGTGGCCCTGATCGGCGATAACAGGGAGATCACCTTCTACCGCGAACTGATGGAGATCGGCCTTACCGAGTATCTTCCGACGCCGATCACCCGGGATATCGTGCTGGACCAGCTGCGTCCGAAGCTGATCGGCGACGCCGCGCCCGTCCAGAACGACCGTGGCGGGCACGTGGTCTCGATCTGCGGCGCGCAGGGCGGCGCCGGCGCGACCAGCATTGCGATCAACCTCGCGATACAACTGGCAGAGACCACCAAGGCCAAGGTGGCGCTGCTCGACCTGCATCTGCAGAATGGCGAAACCGCGGTGATGCTGGGTGTCCGTCCGGGACCCGGCCTTCGCATTGCCCTTGAAAATCCGATGCGGGCCGACACGCTGTTTCTGGAGCGGGCGGCAATCGAGGTGAACGATCGGGTTTGCTTGATCGCCGGCGACGAAGATCTCGATGCCAAGCTCGACATCACCGAGGCGGGCGTGCGGCACGTGCTGGGCTTGCTGCGCCAGCGGTTCAACTACGTCGTGGTCGACGTGCCGGTACCGTTCCCGGCGTCGATCTATCCGGTGATTCAGATGTCGCGGCACGTGATGGTGCTGCTGGAAGCCGAGGTCACCGGCCTGCGCAACGCGCACGCGCTGCGCAACGCCGTCACCAACATCGCCGGCAAGGACCGGGTCTTCACGTTGCTCAACCGTGCCGGCCGGCCTGGCGGCCTGCCCAGGGCGACGATCGTCAAGGCGCTTGGCGCCGAGCCCGACATGGTGATCCCCGATCTCGGCAAGGGAATGACCCAGGCGGTCAACCTCGGCGTTCCCGCGCTCAAGCACGTATCCGGGTTGCGGCGTCACCTGGCTCCGATCGTACGGGAGATCACCGGCGTCGGCGCCAACAAGAAGGCCCGGTGGAAGAGGTGGCTTGGGCTATGAAAAAGTTCGGCAGGCGCGCAGACGAAATGCCGGTGCGGATGCCCGGTGCGGTGCTTGTCGCGCCGCCCCCGGTGGCAAGCGTGCAGCCGGTCCCGCCACCCTTGCCGGCGGCGGAACCCAGTGTGGCGCCTGCGGCGTCCAGCCTGTTTGCGGCTGCGCCGAAGCACGACGGGCCTTCGCAGCACCCGGTGATGCCGGCATCGCTGCGCGAGCGGGTCATCGAGCAGATCGAGCCGTCGGTGGCCACGACGGTGTCCCGCGACGTGCTGCGCCGGCAGATCGAGGAAATCATCCACGGCATCGCCAACCAGGAGCGGCTGGAGCTGTCGGGCCGTGAGCAGCTCTTCCTGGCGGAGGAAATCGCCGACGACATGACCGGCTACGGGCCGCTTCGTCCGCTGCTGCTCGACGAGACGATCAACGACATCATGATCAACGGGCCGAGCAACGTCTATGTCGAGCGGGCCGGCAAACTCGAGCGCGTCGCGGTCCGGTTTCGCGACAATGACCACATCGCCTCCGTCGCGCAGAAGATCGCCTCGCAGGTCGGCCGCCGCGTCGACGAGTCCAGCCCGATGGTGGACTGTCGTCTGCCTGACGGCAGCCGCGTCAACATCATCCTGCCGCCGCTGGCCATCCATAGCCCGTGCATCTCGATCCGAAAGTTTCCGAGCCGGCGTTACAACATCGCCGCGATGATCGAGAACGGAACGATGAACGCGGCGCTTGGGCAGCTGCTGGAGATCGCCTCGCGCTGCCGGCTCAACGTTCTGGTCTCCGGCGGCACCGGCTCGGGCAAGACGACCCTGCTGAACGCCTTGAGCCAGTTCATCGACCACAGCGAGCGCATCGTCACGATCGAGGACGCGGCCGAGCTCCAGCTGCAGCAGCCGCATGTGATCAGCCTCGAGACGCGGCCTCCGAGTCTCGAAGGCACGGGACAGGTCAATCAGCGCGATCTGTTGTGGAACGCGTTGCGTATGCGGCCGGACCGCATCGTCGTGGGCGAAGTCCGCGGCGCCGAGGCATTCGACATGCTGCAGGCCATGAACACCGGCCATGACGGATCGATCTCCACCGTGCATGCCAACAGCACGCGCGATGCCCTGACCCGCGTGGAAAACATGGTGCAGATGGGGCAGGTCAATCTGCCGTCGCGCGCCATTCGCTCCCAGATCGTCGCCGCGCTGGACATCATCGTGCAGGTCGAGCGCATGCGCGACGGCCAGCGCCGCATCGTGCAGGTCAGCGAGGTGATCGGCCTCGAGGGCGAAGTGATCACCACCAACGACATTGCGCTGTTCGAGTACAAGGACGAGGACATTCACGGGCGGATATCGGGCACCTACCGGTCGACCAACGCGGTCCCGAAATTCAAGAGCCGCCTCGTCTATTACGGGCTTGATAGGGCGTGGGCCGAGGCGATGAGGCAGATCTGATGTCGACCCCCCTGGTCATCGTTCTGGTGCTTCTGCTGTGTGCGACGCTCAACACGCTGTGGCTCGACTCGCGACAGCGGCGCATGGACCGTCAGCTCGAGATTGCCCTGCCGACGGCTCAGGCGGCAACCCTGGTGTCGATTCGTCGCGCGGCCAAGGCTTCGCGCTGGAATTTGCTCGATCGCCTGGCCAACTACCGTCCCGAGATGGTGTACGCCGTGCGCCCGGTCTATGTGCTGCTTGCCGGAGCATTCGCGGCCGCCGCGGTTCTCTATGCCAACGAGTTCTTGAAATTCTCCGGCCTGAAGGCGGGTATCGCGGCTGCGATCGTCGCCTTGCTGGTCGTGCGCGGTCTGTTCGGATGGCAGCAGCGGCGGGTCGCAAATCAACTGTTCCAGCAGCTTCCCGACGCGATCCAGCTGGTGACGAGCACCGTCCGATCGGGTTTGCCTGTCAACGAGGCGTTCCGCACCATCGCGCGCGAGATGCCGCAACCGACATCCGGGCAATTTGCCATCGTCTGCAGCGAATTGAATATGGGCAGGTCGCCTGAGGAGGCCGTGGAAGATGTCTATCGGCGAACGCAGGTGCCGGAATATGCGATGTTCGCAGTGACGCTTGCGGTGCAATTGAAGACCGGCGGCAGTCTCGCGGAAACGCTGCAGACGCTGGGCGAGACGGTGAGTCAGCGGGTTGCGCTGGCGGCCCGTGCCAAGGCGCTGGCGGGAGAGGTGATCTTCTCCTCGCGCGCCCTCACGGCCGCGCCGGCGCTGATTGGCGGGCTGCTCTGGTGGATCAATCCGCGGTCGGTCGACCTGCTGTTTTCCGATCCGCAAGGCAACATGCTGCTTGCGTACGCGGTGTGTTCGGTCGTGATGGGGCATTTCGTCATCCGCTGGATGGTGAGAAGGGAAACGTCGCTATGACGGCCGGTGTCAGTTTCGCAGCTCTCGCCGTCGCAGTGGCGGCTGCGACCTTCCTGTTGATCATCCGCGAGGTGCATCTCCGTGCGCTGGACACGCGTGTGTCGAACGCGGTGCTGGGCATCCCCGACCGATCGGGCTCGAAGGACCTGATCGGCTGGCTTTCATCGGTCGGCGAGCGCTACAGGCGCTTCTACGCGCAGGAAAATCTCGCCGAGTTGCGCTTGGTCCTGCAATCGGCGGGCTTCAATCACTATCGGATGTTGCCGATCTGGATCGGCTTCAAGATGGTGAGTTCGTTCCTGCTTCCGATCGCGGCCTTCGCCATCTCGCAAATTCTGCGAAGGCCGTTCAGCGACGTGTTGATCTTCACGTTCATGGGCCTAGCGATCGGAATCATGGCCCCACGCCTGATTCTGATGGTCACGAAGCGGCGCTTCGATTCGGCGATTCGAGCGGGCACGCCCGATATGATCGACTTGCTCGTTGTCTGCAGCGAAGCGGGTATGGGCCTGGAGAGCGCGCTGGAACGCGTGGCGGACGAAATGCGCGAGACCAATCCTGCGATCGCCCATGTGTTGCACGATCTTCTTGACGATCTCCGGGTCCTGCCGACCCGCGCAGAGGCGTTCGAGAAGCTTGCTGCCACGTCGGAGGGGCTCCGTCGTTTCGGCACCATGGTCAGCCAAAGCCTGCAATACGGCACACCGCTGAGCCAGGCGCTGCGCAGCATCGCGACCGATTTGCGCCGGGAGCGCATCACCAAGCTGGAGGAGAGGGCGCACAAGCTGGGCGCCAAGCTCACAGTTCCGATGGTGCTGTTCCTGCTGCCGGCGATGTTCGTCATCCTCGGCGGAAGCCCGTTCCTCCACCTCATCCGCACGTTCACCAACCTCGGTCACTAGGCCAAGAGTGCAAGTACAATGAGCGCAAGTACAATGACATTGCCGGCAAGCCTGGCCTACGATCGGATCACGCGGGTCCTGGGCAGCGCGTGGTTTCTCCTTCTGGGGCTGGTGGTCACGCTCAAGCTCGGAGCGATGGGCGGCGAGCCCTGGCCATCGATCGTGTCGAGCCTTTGCGTCGCGGTGTTCTACCTGCTGCTGGCGCTGCTGATCCTCACCCGGGGACCTGCCAAGGCGCAGGCGGAAGGCCTGCTGCCGCGGATCGCGGCATTCGTCGGCACCTATTGGCCATGGACGATCACCTTCTTCGAGAAGACCGAAGGGACGCTGGCGAACCTGGTATCCACGGTTTGCGTGCTGGCCGGCGTGATCATGATCCTCGTCACGATCCGGCACCTGGGACGGTCGTTCAGCCTGGTGCCACAGGCGCGTTCGGTGGTGCAGACCGGCCCGTACAAATGGATCAAGCATCCTCTCTATCTGTCGGAAGAGATCGTGTTCCTCGGGGTCGTGCTGCAGCATCTGAGCTGGATGACGGTCGCCTTGCTGATCCTGCACGTCGGCATCCAGGTCAGCCGGATCCTCTACGAGGAGGACGTGCTTCGGCGCACGCTTCCCGAATATTCCAGCTACGAAGCATCGCGCTGGAGATTGATTCCCTACGTCTGGTGAGCGGCCATGCCTTGCAGGGAAAGTGACAGGAGCCTCAAGCGTTTGCTGATCGCGGATCGGCGCGGCGCCGTCGCGTTCGAGATGCCGTTCATTTTCGCTTTCTTGTTCTTGGTTATTCTGCTGCCGCTCGTTGATCTGGCGCTGGCTGGCTTCAACTACATATCAGCGTACGCGGCACTACGTGGGTTTGGGCAATATTTGCAATACAATCAGCCGACTGATGTCACGAGCACGTCGACTTGGCTTACAACTGTGCGTTCGAGGGCTAATGCTGATCCGCGTTACCCGATCAGCGATCCGACAATCATTTGCGGCGACAATCAGACGGGCTGTTCTGACGCTTCGCTCTCGCCCAAATATTATTCATTTACGACGACGGTTACCCTTGCGCCTATGGTGTTAGGGTACGCGCTTTGCAGCAATTCCTGCACGTACACGCTGTCGTATTCTGAACGGTTTCAATAGGAGTATTCGATGCGCAACATGCTCCATTGCCGCCAAGGGTCAGTTGCCTTCGCGACGGTCGTCGCCCTGGTACCTCTGATCGGAATGATGGCGCTCGGCGCCGAGGCGGGGTCTTGGTATGTTATCAAGCAGCGCGCGCAGAATGCTGCTGATGCGGCAGCTTATTCAGGCGCCTTGCGACTGGCGTGTTCTCTTGGATCACTAACTTGTGCGGATACGCAGTCGATGGATTATCGCGGCAAAGAATTCGCCGCGCAGAACACGTTCTGTAACTCGGGCGACACATCCTATCCAGGCTCCACCTGTGCTGCCAGCCTTCCGAGTGGCGTCTCGCAGACCGTCACGATTGCTTTGCTTACATCATGGAAGGGCTCTGCCGGAAACTTCGTACAGGCCAACGTGAGCCAGCAGCAGGGCGCATATTTGGCGGCGGTGCTCGGCTTAACTTCTGTCAACATAGGTGCGACGGCCGTTGCCCAAGTGCAGAACCCGAAAAACCTATGCGCATTGGGGCTCGGCAGGTGGCCGAACAACAGCGCGCTTACAATCGGCGGTAACGTCACCAACTCGGGAAATGGTTGCGGGTTGATGTCGAACGATACCGTCAAGTATTCGAGTACTCCAGCCTTCACTGGGACGGGTTGGGCCGTCGACGCCGCAAAAGGCTGCCTTCCAAACGCCACCCAGTGTGGCAGTCCCGGCGTGCCGTACAACTACTTCATGCCAACTGCTAAGAATCCGCTTTCGGGACTGGATTCGGCCTCATTCAACTCTGCAACGGGCAAGACAAGCAAACCGCCATGTAGTGGCACTTTGTCGCCGAACACTCCTACCAGTCTTTACGGCGATCTGACCTGCACGACCGGGAACACGGTAACGCTTCAGGCGGGAACCTACTTCTTTTACAACGCAGCTATCAAACTGAACGGCGGTACCATCTCGGGCACGGGTGTAACCCTTGTACTGCTTGGAGACTCGTCAATCTCTATCAGCGGCAGCGCTTCGGTTAACCTTTCGGCCCCTTCGAGCAATTCCACCTATCCTGCATTGGCCGGCGTTCTGATTGACGATCAGGCGCCGAACAAGAGCAACAATGCTGTCACCGTCAACGGCAATGGCACCACCGTTAACCTGGGCGGCGCGATGTACTTTCCAAATGTTGATGTGACTTGGAGCGGTACGAGTGCGAATGCAAATACGACGTGTTCAGAAGTCATAGCCAACACTCTGACGATGACCGGCAGTGCTTACCTGAACACGACCGGCTGTGCTCCGGGGACAGTTGCTCAAACCCAAGTTGTTCTTTTGGTGCCGTGATGAGAAAACTCGATCAACGAGGCGTCGCGGCACTGGAATTTTGCCTGGTCGCCGTGCCCCTGTTCACTCTGATCTTCGCCATCTTTGATTTCGGACGGTACGCGATCACGATGCAGTCGTTGCGCATGCTCGCGGATGCTGCCGCTCGGTCGAACATGGTCGGGTGCTACACGCCTGCTGTAGTCGGAGGTACGTCACCATCTGCTTGCACCGGTGACTACATGACTGCCGCAGATAAGCAGGTCGCTGCTCCCTTCCTGTATGGTGCCGGTCTCACGCCGACGGTGACCACGACCGCCGGTGCCTCTGCGCTGACGGTGACGGCATCCCAGTCGGGCTTCGCCATGCTGATGCCAATCTGGGGTACGTCCCTCAACGCGCCGAGCGCGTCCACCACGATTCCGTTCTGAGAAGCCCCGATTCGGGGTTGGCCGGGGTCGGATCGTTCCGGCAGGCGTCCGCCCGGACGCCCGCGGCGCTGCGCGCGCCGGCAAATAACCCAACCGGGCTACGGAAGTGGTGCACCCTGGCAACATCGGGCAGTTTTCTCAGGGGTTGCCGCTGCCCGGCCGGGCTCTTTCCTTGCAATCAGGGCGCGCCGCGGGGGATGATCCGGAGCCGCCATTAGCGGCCTGGTGGGTGGGGATCGCGGAGCAAACTGCGTTTTGGTTCAGCTCGACACGCCAGGGAATGGGAATTTCGCGAGTAACGATTTGTAGTCGGACAGACTGTAAGCTCTACGGCGTGGTGCACGAACTGGAGTGATCGGGACGTCGAGGTCGTAGGTTTACGGGGAATCGTCGCGGAGACGCGGCGAAGGGGATTGGCATGATGGGAAGTCGCGTTTCGGTCGATGCGGGACTTGGGCTGGTCGCCTTGAGCGCGATGGCGTTTGGCGCCGCGGTCGCCCTGTTTCATTTCGCCGATCCTGCCGCCGCCGCGGAGCGGCGCGCTCCGTCGTCCAGCGGCGTCTTCGTCAGCGAGATGAGCGACGTCCAGCGCGTCAAGGTGACCGTCAACAAGTCACGTACCTTCAGGGTCGACACGGCGTTTTCGACGATCGTGGCCGGTTCGCCTGACATCGCCGACGTCAAGTCGCTGAGCGACCATCTGGTCTATGTCCAGGGCAAGAAGACCGGCACCACCAACGTCATCCTGTTCGACAGCTCGATGAAGCAGATCGGCATCCTCGATGTCGAAGTGACGTTCGATATCGGCAATATGCAGCAGAACATCCAGGCCGGCACCGGCACGCGCGGCATTCGCGTGTCTGCGTCCGAAGGCCAGGTGGTGCTGAGCGGAATAGCCGCCGATGCGGTCGCCGCGGAGAAGGCGCTGACGATCGCCAAGGGCAGCGTTCCCGAGGGCGCCATCGTCGTCAATGCCATGAGCGTTGCGGCGCCGCAGCAGGTGATGCTCGAGGTGCGCTTCCTCGAGGTCAACCGCCAGGCCGGGCGCGACCTCGGTGTGAACCTGATGGCGGCAAACGCCAATGGAACCAACATCGGTCTCTCGGGGCAGGGTGGCGTTGTCGCCGCTGGCCGAAATCCCATTGGGGGTATCAACACCAACAATGGCGCCTTCGGTGCCGGCGGCGGTCAAGTCGGCGCCGCTCCCACGGGCAGCCTTCCTGTGCTGGGAACGATCGGAACGCTGGTCGGGTCCGCCGGCGGAGTGTCTCCGGCGCCGTTCGGAAGCTTGCTGACCAGCATTCTTCGGACCAGCAATGGCAGTTCGGTCGATCTGCTGATCACCGCGCTGGAAACCAAGGGACTGGCGCGGCGGCTGGCGGAGCCGAACCTGACCACGCTTTCCGGTGATGCCGCGCGCTTCCTGGCGGGCGGCGAATTTCCGGTGCCGATCCCGAGCCAGTCGACATCCGGCTTTCCGACCGTGTCGATCGAGTACAAGAAGTTCGGCGTCGAGCTGGCCTTCGTGCCAACCGTGCTCTCGCGCGGCTTGATCAACCTCCGCGTCGAGCCCTCGGTCAGCGAGCTCGACTTCGCCAATTCGATCACGATCCAGGGCACCAGCGTGCCGTCACTGACCCGCCGCGACGCGCGCACCACCGTCGAATTGCGCGACGGCCAGAGCTTCGCGATCGCCGGCCTGCTGCAGACCCGCAACCAGCAGGACGTGTCGCAATTGCCCTGGATCGGCTCGGTGCCGGTGCTCGGAGCCTTGTTCAGCAGCAAGTCCTACCAGCAGCAGGAAACCGACCTGGTCATCATCGTGACGCCGCGCCTGGTCGCGCCGGCGGCGCCCGGCCAGCAACTGGCATCGCCGCTCGACTCCCGCCTGCCGGCCAACGACGTCGATTTCTTCCTCAATGGCCAGATGGAAGTCCGCAAGCGTTACAATGATTACGTCAACTCCGGCGGAGACGTGAAGGGACCCTATGGCCACATCATCGCGCCCGATGCGGTCGTCCGCGCTCCGCCACCGGCTGCCGCTGTAGACCAGCCGGTCGTGAAAACCCTGAACTAGAGGAGGCGGGAGATGACCATCCGATATCTGGCTTTGCTCGCCCCCTTGCTGCTCGGCGGCTGCTACGGCGTGTACGGGCATGACGAGATGGACCGCTACGTGCAGCGCTCCGACACCATCACGATGAGTGCCGGCAATGCCAAAGAGGTCAACGCCGCCACCCACACGATCCATCCGTGGCCGGCCTATGTCGGCGATCGCAGGATCGCGTATGACGCACGGCGTGTGACCGAGAGCGTGAAGCGCTACGGCACCACGTCGCGGCCGGTCGATCAACTGCCCGACTTTGGCGATCCAACCAAGGCGATGGGCCAGCCGCCGCCCGTCACCACGATTCAGAATGTCAACACGACCGGATTGGGAGCGGGGACCGGAGGTTCGGTGGCCGTCGGGGTCGGCAAATAGGAGTGAGCTGACGGGTCACAGCTTGGTGGCATTTGGCGCTGGGACGTCGATTTCTCGATCGACCTTGGCGGCGTGGGCCAGATACCGGGGCAGGCTCGACAGGGAAGTGCGACGTTGGTTTCTGGCGCTGGCCTCAGTGATTCGGTCGCGCGGTCTGTTTCTCGTAGGTAGTTTCGCGATGATGTTTCGAATGGGGCAAGAGATGCGCTGGACCTGGGGAGCGGGACGAGGGTTGCATCGTCTTGCGCCGGCGTTGATCTGCTGCTGCTTGGCGACCGGCCTTGCCGGCTGTGACTACACGACGCGGGAAGCTGCGATCGTCGCGCCGGTGGATCCGCCGGGCGGCGATCCCGTGCAGGAGCCGACCGACGTCAAATACTATCCCTCCGACGAGCCGGTGCGGTTGGGCCTCGAGCATTACAACCGCGGCAATTACGGCATCGCGCAGCGCTATTTCAAGGATGCGGTCGAGAAATCGCCAAAGGACGTGACCGCCTGGGTCGGGCTCGCGGCGAGCTATGACAAGATCCGCCGCTTCGATCTTGCCGATCAGGCCTATGCGCAGGCGATCCGGCTTGGCGGCGAGACCGTGCAGATCCTGAACGACCAGGGATATTCCCTCATGCTGCGCGGCAATCTGGGCGGCGCGCGGCGCAAGTTCGAGAAGGCGTATTCGCTCGATCCGGGCAACCCGGTGATCGCCAACAACCTCGAGCTTCTCAACGGCAGCCGGAAGTTCATCGAGCGGCCGCCGAACAATCAGCCGTAGTCTGATCGATCCCGAGTCGCTTGCTTCACCTCTCCCCATCGGGGAGAGGTCGATTTGCAAAGCAAATCGGGTGAGGGGCCGCAGCTCTCATGAGGGACCGTGACCCCTCACCCGGCGCTACGCGCCGACCTCTCCCAAGGGAGAGGTGAACCTCCGCTGTCGATCCAGTTCAACCTGATCTCATCACGCCTCAGTTCGGCAGCAGCACGGCATCGACCCGGCGGCTGTTTCGCGTGCTGATGATGATGGTGCCATTGCGGGTCGCAAATCGCGCACCGACGAGCCGCGGAACTTTCTGCATCAGCGCGGATGGCAGCGGAATCATTCCGCCGGTGATGGGATCGCCGACATTGACCGCCGGCGCCCCCGCGCCGGCCGAAGGGGCAGCCTTGATGTATTCCCTGATCAGCTGAATCTCTTCGCGCGACAAGTTGAGCGCAGCCTGTTCGCTGGCGGCGTCAGCAGTCTTCTTCTCCGCTTCGGCCTTGTCCCGCGCTTCGTCCTGCTCCGCGGCTTCGCGTTTCGCAGCTTCCTGTTCGAGCCTTGCAAGACGTTCCCTCAGCGGGACCAGCTCCCGACGCAGCGCGGCATTGTCCGACTTCAACGTGGAGATCTGGCCGAGTGCGATCGCTGCGGCAACGCAAGCGACGACCGAAATCAGGCTGAGGCACGCAACGGCCAGCCCCGTCATTCCGCCGCGGCTTTCGCTGCGTCGATCCGGTCCGTCGTCCGTGGATCGCCGTTTCCGCGCGCGGCGGAGCTTGGGCATTCTGGCGCCGAGCCACCCGGCAAGTTGCGACAGCCGAGAATCGTTTCGATCCGTCGGATGAACGGAACCAAATGCCGGCTCGGGGACGATCGGAGCGCGTGCGGGCAGGTCGGGTGCTGCAGTTAGGCGGCTTGCGTTCGAGGTCGCGCGATCGGCAAGCTCTTCCATCAGGCGCGGCAATTGGCGAGCAATATCGTCGGGCTGCTCGACCACAGCATCGCCGATCGCATCGCGCGTGTCGGCCGCAGCAATCTCCAACCTATCCGCCTGCGGTTCGCCGAGCTCCTGTTCGGCGATCTCCTGCTCGGCGAGTTCCTGTTCGGCGCGGGACGCTTCCAGCGAGCGCCACAGCGCGAGGCCGGAGTCCGTGATCTGCAGCCCGGTCTCATTGATCGAGGCCCATCCGGATTGGAACACGTCGGCGTCGCCAAGCTCGGACGATCGCTTCAACTTCGTGGCCGCATCGCCCGCGGCGATCATGCGCTTGACTTCGCGGCTGACCTCTTCGAGCGGAATCCGTTGCTCGGGTCTTGCGGCCAGCACGCTCAGGATCGCCAGGTTGAATCTCATGTGGCGCCCCTCGATGTCGCATCAAGCGGTCGTGCAGCCGTTGCTCTCCCGTGCGGGCGACGAGCGAACCTCAGCGGAGGTCGAAGCAGATCAAACATGCCGTCGTGGACGCCCGTCAGTCGGAGAGCCAGGCAACTGTAGCGGCTCCCCCACGGGCAAACAATCCGCCTTCAGGCGCACGACGGATGGATAAGTCCGCCTGCGAACGCGACTGCCGGGATCAAAGTCCACCGGCGCAGCTCAGAGAAATTCCCGAAGCCTGGAGAGCTCGATCACGTGCTCGGGCGACAGCACATCGGGGACGAGGGGAGGCTGCGACTTGGTTCGGATCTCGTAGAGATGTCGGGTCTTCTCGGGCTTGCCCATGAAGTCCCGAATGCACTGGTCGAGCGTTCCGTTGACGATCATATACGGCGCGCGATCCTCTCGCCTGGAATTGCCGAGAGAAGGCCATTTGTAGAGGTAGGCCGCAGCCTGGAAGTCCACCTGATGAGAGTGGTCGGTCATTTGGGATGTCTACCCGAAAAAGCCCGTCCGTCAAAGCATGCCGGCCTGCGCACACCAGGGCGATGGGGATGCGAGAGCCGTGCGTCGTCGCGCGCGTCTCTGACCAAGCGTGTAATCGTGGGTGCCGAGCGATCTGCCAACCGCCTCGACCTCGCTCAACCACCAGCCTCGCTTCGATATCGCGCGAGCCAAGATGTGCGTCGACGCGGAGTGCACGCCAACGCCCGCTGACGTAGACGGCATCGCTCGCGGCGCGTGCGCCTGCAACAATTCCGGGTCGACCGGGTTTGAGTATGTTCTTGATTTGTTCTTTTGGCCGTCGTAGCGTCCAAAGACGGGCGGTCTTGCTCAGGTCAGGGATGAACGGGCCGAGATGGCAGCCGCAGCCACCATCCTTCACGCGGATCTGGATGCGTTCTACGCGTCGGTCGAGCAGCTGCTCGAGCCGTCGCTGCAAGGCAAGCCGATCGCCGTCGGCGGCGGCGTTGTGCTTGCAGCGTCCTATGAGGCCAAGGCCTTCGGGGTGCACGGTGGCATGTCGGGACGGGAAGCTCGCCGGCTCTGCCCGCAGCTCATCTTCGTCGGCGGCCATTTCAGCGATTACCAACGGCTGGGTGACGCGGCCATCAAGGTGATCGGCGACTTCACGCCGCTGGTCGAGCGCATCTCGATCGACGAGGCGTTTGCCGACGTTGCCGGTTGTACTCATCTGTTCGGAGCGCCCGCCGAAATTGCCGCGGCGATCCGGCGGCGCGTGCGCACCGAGCTCGGCCTTGCGATCTCGGTCGGCGTCGCCCGCACCAAGCACCTCGCGAAGATCGCCTCGCAGGTTGCCAAGCCCGATGGACTTGTCGTCGTTGATCCCGACGCCGAGCTCGGCTTCCTTCATGAATTGCCGGTTGAATTGATGTGGGGCGTGGGACCGGTCACCCGGACACGGCTGGACGCAATCGGCGTCTCGACGATCGGCCAACTCGCCAAATTGTCGGAGCGCTCGTTGACGCGGTTGCTCGGTCCCGCGGCGGGCGAGAAGCTTGCTGCGCTGTCCTGGAATCGCGATCCGCGACAACTCAAGCCGCATCGGCGCGCGCGCTCGGCAGGCGCACAATCGGCGCTTGGCCGAAAGCCCGCGATCGAGCAGGTCATTCGGCCGACGCTGCTTCATCTCGCCGATCGCGTCGCCACGCGGCTGCGAGCGAAATCCCGGCCCGGACGAACCGTGACGGTGCGCGTTCGGTTCGCCGACCTGAAATCGGTGACGCGCTCGATGACGCTCGATGCGCCGGTGTGCACGACGATGATCCTCGCCCGGCTCGCCGAGAATCTGGTGCGCGCCGCCCTTGCCGACCATCCGGGCGAGAAGTTCATTTCGCTGCTGGCGATTTCGGTGTCGCACCTCGAGGAGCATTGGGATCTTGCGCTCGAGCTTCCGCTTGGACTGGCCGATGAAGCGCTTCGCGCCGGAAGCCCGGCAGGGCTGGCGCGCTGGGCGGCGGACCGCGCCATCGACAAGGTCCGCGATCGCTTTGGCTGGGATGCGATCGGATACGGTTCGGCGGCGCTGGAGGTCGTTCGCTCGGTGCCCGACGATTTCCGCAAGCTGGCCGAGAAGGATCTCTAGCTCTGCGCCGGTTCACCGGTCTGTCATTGCATTAAGAAAAGGCAATTTGGAATCGCGGGCTTGTGAGTGGTGACCTGGCGCGCTCGGTCTATCCTGCGCCTGCGGAGGATAGCCATGAAGTTCAGCGCCGAACTGATCCAGACGATGCGCGATGCGCTAGAGACGGTGATGGCAAGCGTCCCGGCCGATCAATCCGTGTTCGGTCTCAAGGCGGCGGTTGCCGAATGCATCTTGCGGGCGGCCGCCCACGGCCAGACGTCGTTCGACGGGCTCGTGACGTCAGCATCCGATCAGCTGCAGTCGATCATCTCGATGCTGAGCTAGGAGATCGGATCGGGCGCGACGATCGCTCGCGGTCCTGTCTACCTGCCGCACGAATGGCAGCAGGCGATCGTTGTCAGCGGAGCGCTGACGCAGCGCTTGCTGGCGCTCGTTACCGTGCAGCCGCGCTGAACGCCTATGATGAACCGATGCCGTCCCTCGCGATCCTGGTCAGGGCTTCGTATCCGGATGGCGTCAGGTGCAGGAGATCGCTCTTGTAATTGGCGCACGGCGTGGTCCGTCCGCAAGCGATGTTGGAGGCGTCGATCGTCCTGATTCCGAGTTCCCGGCTTCTTCGGCTGAGTTCGGAATTGACCGATCCAATGTTCTCGGCCGCCCCCTTCATTTGCTCGCCTCGCGGAAGAATCTGGATCGAGTAGATCTTGCCGTTCGGCCAAAGCGCCCTGATCTCTTCAAACAGCTTTTGATAGGATTCCATCACGCCGCACGGCTTGTCGAGGTAGATGTTGTTGGTCCCGACCAGCACGATGACGGACCTCGGCTTGATCTTACGCAATCGCTCGCGCTCGTGTTCGATGAACCAGAGCGTGTTCTGAATCCTGTCGCGTCCGACGCCGAGGTTGGCCACCGGCCCGGCGCCGAGCGAGGCTGACAACTCCTTCGGCCACGCCTCGACCAGCGAGTCGCCGAGCATGACCGTCGAAACATCGCTGGTTAAGCCTGACACATTTCGCTCATATTTGCGTAGAGCATCGGCATTGTCCGGCATGGCCGGTGTCACGGCGAATTGCGCATCGGTCTTGTCGCATGCAGCTCGCGCACTCTGCGCTCGTCCCACCGACGGTAGACAGAGTGTCGCGACCATTGCTAACGTCGCCGCGGCATAGACGATTGATGTCGTTGACGCGGTGTGGCGGAGCGTTCCATCAAGCGTTGTCGATGTCATTGCGCGGTTCCATCTGAAGGCAGTCAATCCGATGTCGCTGAGCATTTCGATCCTGGGACAGTCAAACAGCATCTTGAAGGCGGGCTTTTTCCAGAAGTTCCTGGACGCTGATGACACAATTGAAGTGAAATCAGCAGGAAGGATCGGTGCATCTCCGTCCTTGCTCGGCCCTTACTTCGCCCAGGGCGACTTCTTCAAAGGCTCGGAGTTTTGCATTGTCGACACGTGCGTCATCGATTTTTCGCTCCTTTCGGCCAATGCGATCGATTACTACGATGTTGTGAAGTGGGTTGAGTGGATTGGGCATTCTGCCAAACGCGCCAATTGCGAGCCGGTTTTCGTTTGCATACCGGTAAGCGACATCAACGCATCGAGGACGATCATCTCCGCCTGCATTTCAGTCTGCCAGAAGCAGGACTGGTACTACCTTGACGTCCGGGACGTCATTGCCGCCGTCGTCAAGTCCAACAACGTGGACGCGAAGGAACTATATGCAGACGGCAGTCATCCGGCCGAGTTCCTGTCAGGGGTGATAGCCACGCACCTTGGCAATTTCTTGACTAAGATACGAAACGCGGCGACCGCAAAGTGCAAACGCACGTTTGCATTCACGGCTTACGAACGCGTCCCGCTCAGGGATCAAATACCGAGCACTCCGCTTGAATATTCGTCGAGGCTGATAACGTTCTCGGGTGTCAGGCTGGAACGTGGAGAGACGTATCCGATCCACATCGGGTCGGATTCATCGGTCCGCGGCCTCATGGTGAATTCAGCAGCCTGCAAGAGCGTGCTGTCGATCGAGGGAGACAGAACCTTCTACAAGAACTTGCGTCTCAAGCCCTATCACCCGACCAATTTCGAGGCGAGGCTCATTCCGATTTGCAGGCCAATTCGCGATCATCAGGGAATGGTCAGGCTGTCCCTGACGAACCAGGATGTTCCCCTGAGCGATGTCACGCTTCATAGCTCGAAGGAAGAGAATGGCGAAGGCTTCGTCGAAGTTGCCGATCTCGTCGTCGAGCGAGGATACGACCTCATGACCTACACCACCACGCGGCCCGCCGATCCGGCTTCCATCAGATGGATGCCGGATTGAGGAGGGCGTGACGCGACGGGGGCGGCCGCAAGCGTAGCGTCTCGCGTAGCCCGTCCTATGGACCGGATCCTGCGCTGTCGTCTCGCTGTCATATGCGAACGTTACCTAGCGGGACGAATGGCCTTCGTGCGTTCGGACGCCCGCGCCGCCGAACATTCATGATGTCGCCTTGATAGGCGATGGGTGCTCGCTTAGCCTTGCGACAACTTGTAGCCGTACTCGATGCCGCCGACCTGGCTTTCAGTCGAGCTGGCGCCTGCCTGCAATCGCGAGCGGAACCTGAACCCAAATCCGGTCCGAATAGCCGTCTGAACAGGGTTTTCCGCCTTTCCCTCAAAAGGGGTGCCCACAATGGGATAGTTGTGCGTCCTCCTGCCAGGGGTCACCATGGCCAGGTCTTTGCTTGTCGAAATGCAGCATTTGGCGCCACGGTCGCGTTCGGCGATGTGGCAGCCGGCATTGAACGCGAAAGCCGCGTGCATGGTTGTCGAACAAAAGTCCGAGCCCGCTCGGCCCACGCCACCCCGCTCTCGATGGGGAAGAAGAGCCCTCCTTGTTGTCGTCAGTCTGGCCGTGGTGGCCGTGGCCGCGGGTAAAAACTGGGGAGCCGTCGAGATATTCTCGCGCGCGACGGCGCAGAAGGCGTTTGCCGCGCTCGGTACGCGGTACGACAAGCCGTCTCCGGCCGCGGCACAAGTGCCCGCGGTGACGGCGCAGGATTCGCCAAGCGCGCCGGCGATGACGGCGGCCGCGCCAAGCGACTCTCCTGTTCTCACGATCGCTGAACGCTCCAAGATCGTCACCCCGGTGCGCGACACGCCGGCCGCAGATTTGTGCGGGGTCGGCGACAAATTGACGATCGCCTTCTACGAACGCGTCGACGTCGAGGAGGACAAGTGGGGACGCTCGTCGAACTCGGCCTTGCGCGGTCTCGTGCAGCGTCCGGAGCTGAGCGTCCCGTACACCGTGCAGGAGGACGGCACGATTTCGGTGCCGTTGCTTGGCACCATTCGGGTTGCCGGCCGGTCAACCCAACAGGTTCGTACCGATTTGGCGGAGAGCTTCGATCGCCTGCTCGGCCGCAAGGGAGTGGTCAACATTCTATCGATCGAGCGCTCACCCATCTACGTGCTGGGGCCCGTCAAGAATCCCGGCTCGTACAAGTTCGTGTCCGGCATGACCGTGCTGCACGCATTGGCGCTGGGCGGTGGGCTCGATCGCGGCACCTCGGAGCCATGGCAGAAGATCGAGGCGGTGCGGGAAGTCCTGAAGCGGAGCGGGGCGGCGGATGCAATGCTGAAGCTGCTGGCGCGCGCAGCCGTGCTGAAGGCCGAACGCGACGGCGCCGAGCCCAAGATTCCGCTTCGACTGATCGAACTGGTGGGAGCGAATGAGGCCTCCAACCTTGTCCACGAACAGGGCGAGCGGCGCAAGTCGGTCGCTACCGCCCGCGCGAACCGTGAGCGCGCGCTTCAGACTGCGCTGGAAGCGGCCAAGCAGGATGTTGTTGTGTATGGCCGCATGGAGTCGCTCGACGACCTCGTCAAGCTGCGCCAGGACCGCGTCAACAGCATGCGCGCGCTCGCGGACCGCAATGTGATCAGCGCAACGGTGCTGAATCAGGTTCAGAGCGAGCTGACCGACGCCGAGCAGCGTAAGCGAGAAGCCCTCAATCAGTACGCGACGGCGAAGCAGCGCCTCGCCACGCTTGAGGCCGAAGGATTCCGCATCCAGTCCGACGTCAGGAACGACCTGGAGCTGGAGATCGAGACCATCGAGCGCCAGATCAACGACAATGAGCGTGAGTACAATACCAGCGAGGGGATCCTCAGCGCGCTACCCGCGACCCGTGCGCAATTCACGAAAGAAGCAGACCGGATCACTTACCAGGTGGTGCGGCAAACGCCGGCCGGGCCGGTCGCCATCGAATCCAGCGGGATGACCGTGCTGCAGCCAGGCGATCTCGTGAACGTCATCCTGGGCGACGGCGATGCGAAGAGCCAGGCAAATGCGACCGAGGTGAACTCGAACCAGGTCAATTCGAACCACGCCAATTCGCCAGCCCCGACGGCATCATCGGCCGATCGATCGTCGGTTGGGCGGGCCACCACCACCAACCGCCAGGAGATTGGCCGGGCGGTTGCGGATCAGGCGTCCGGTCCAAAGTGATGCCCGGCGGCACGGCGTGCCGTCTGGAATGCCCGCCGGATATCCCGGAGAGCTACCCCCATTGAGGTGCAACCCGCCGCCATGGGTAGCCATGGATAACGCCTTCACATCCCGCACCCGGAAGATGAAAATTTCGCCGTGGGAACCATCCCGGCCGCGCTTCGGGATCGCCGCCATAGCCGCTGGAGTTTCAGGATCGACATATGGCAGCTGGTCACGTCGTCTCGGTCATCGAACCGGAACCCGATCGCGCGGCTTCGATCGAGCAAGCCAGGCGCCACGATGCGCCCATCGACGTCCGCATCGAGCCATTGCAGGACATTGCGAAACTCGAAACCTGCTGGAGGGAGCTCGAAGCGCGCGCGACGCATTCATTCTATCTGTCCTGGCTCTGGGTCGGCACGTGGCTCGACCATCTCCCGCGCGGTGCCCATCCGCATGTCCTGATCGCGCAGACGTCCGGTCGGACCGTCGGACTGGCGATCGTCTGCCGGCGGACTGTATGGAGCCTCGGAGCGCATGGCCGGGCGCGCTGGCTGCTCGGCGAAACCGGAGACGCGCGCTTCGACCGACTGTTCATCGAGTATAACGGCATCCTTGCCGAGCGGGGTCTGGCGGCGCCCGTCATGGCCGCATCTCTCGACGCCCTGGCGCACAGCTTGAGCGCGTCCGACGAGCTTGTCCTGTCTGGAATTGATCCGGATCTCGAGGCCACAGCTACAGGCGTGGCGGATAGGAGCGGGCTCCTGACCGATGTGCGGGAGGCCGACGTTGCGCGGTGGGTCGACTTCACCAAGATCGGTGCCAAAAGCGGGGCCAAGAGCGGGAGTTACCGGGCCTCGTTAGGCCGCAGCACCCGGCAAGCGATCAATCGTGCCATGAGGCTGTACGCCGAACGGGGCGCTGTCGAGTTTCAAGTCATGGAGACGACATCGGAGGCGCTTGCCGCGTTCGACGTGCTGGCCGGCTTTCATCAATCGCGCTGGGGATCCAAGGGCTCCTTCGTCAACCCGGGCTTCCGTCCGTTTCATGAAGATCTGATTGCACGCGGAATTCCCAGCGGCGCCATCCGCATGTCACGGACGCTGGTCGCCGGGCAGACGATTGGCGTGTTGTACAATTTCGTGCACGAGGGTCATGTCCTGAATTATCAGAGCGGCTTTCTCTATGAGCCGGACGGCCGGCTGAAGCCCGGCCTGGTCAGCCATGTGCTGTCGATCGAGGACAGCATGTCGCGCGGGGAGCGCGGCTACGATTTCCTGGCGGGCTTTGCCCGGCACAAGTCCCAGCTTGCCAATGCCGAGCACGCGATGACGTGGATCGTGCTGGGCGCCGATACCCTGGAGCGCCGCATCGAGGAGCGGCTTCGGCGCGCCAGGCAGGTTCTGGGACGGTTTCTGCGAAGGCAAACGAGCGGGCCGACAGCGCCGGTCTCGACCGCAAATGACGATGGCTGCTCGACCGAGGCCGTTCAACGGCCATGAACGGCCTCGCCGGAAGCAGCGTGTCTCAAGAGCGGGATTTTCTCAGGTTTGGAACGGCGATGAGGTCGAGCCCTGGAGCACGGGATCGGCGCCGGCAACCAGCTTCGTAGCCGACATCAACCAGAGCGCCGCGCAGGCGCCCTCGATGCTGACGGCGAGCGTCCAGCCCAGGACCAGG
Organism: Bradyrhizobium sp. NAS96.2; assembly: GCF_001908235.1. Lineage (GTDB taxonomy): Bacteria > Pseudomonadota > Alphaproteobacteria > Rhizobiales > Xanthobacteraceae > Bradyrhizobium. The sequence goes on along the minus strand of NZ_LGHK01000032.1, from coordinate 15,787 downwards.
CCCTGAAGTCCACCGAGATGCGCTCCGAGGGCGGCAAAGCAGAGCTCCAATAGCCCGCCGAGCGCAAACCAGGGCGCTGCGTTGCGCATCCTGTCCGTCAGCCGCGCGAGCGCGCAGGCATGGAATTTCAGGGTTGATCCAAGCAGGCTGAATCCGAGCAGGCGCAGGCTTGAACCGGCGATCCCGGGATAGGCCGGATTGAAGACTGCCAGGATCTGCTGCGAATAGGTGAAGATGAAGACGCCGCACACCAGCGAGAACAGCAGGGATACCGTGAGCGACACGAGGATGTTGTGCCTCGATTGCTTCGGGCTTGCCCTGACGACGGGAAAAAGCACCATCGCCATGGCCGATGGAATCAGGGCTGCGACGGAGACCAGCATCCATACTGCCACAAACGCGGCATTGGTGGTCGGCGACAGCAGCACCAGCACGAGATAGGGCATGGCAAGGGCCGGCGCCAGCAATGCGACGTCGAGTGCGTAATGCCCGAAGACGCGGCGACGATGCGCGTGGAGCAGTTTGAAATCGGGGGTACCGATGAGGCGGCGCGCGCCTCCTTTGGTCAGGAGATCGACCCCGATCCAGGACGCCAGCAATCCGGCCACCCAGGTCCAGAGAAGCGCAGTAGCGGAGGTGAAGCCGAGGGCGGTCACACCAGCAAGCAGCATCAGTTTGAAGATTGAGAACAGCACCAGGCGGATCATCTTGCTGCTGCTGCGGAGAATGCCGACGAATGCCTGATCGCCCAGGACGGTGAGATTGTTCAGGCCGCAGCCGACGATGAAGGCCAATCCCCCGAACCAATCATCGATCGACCCGGTCGACCCCATCAGGAACGTCTGCCCGACGACAAACAACAAGGCCAGACTGACCGACAGCGCAACGCCAAGCGAAGCTGCTGCCCCGACGAGCCCGGGCTCCTTGCCGGGATGCCGAACCAGTTCGCCCGTGAGCAGGGTCGCGAGCCCGCACTCGCCGAACAGGGTCACGAGGCTCATCATGGACAACAGACCGGAAGCAACCCCCATCACATCAGGCGCAAGCAGCCGGGCTGCGAGCCACCAATAGGCAAAGCCAAGGCCGGCCGTCGCCACCGTTCCGGTCGCCAGCGCGCCGGAATTCATGATCAGGGCGGCGCTCTTTTGCAGCGCCTGACGCAGCCGCGTGATGGCCATCCGGGCGAAGTCTATCGGCATGATGGCTCTCCCGAGTCCCGATATGCGGTCATTGCGACATCAGCGGGCGCCGCGTGCAGGACATCCCGGTAGACCTGTTCGATCCGCGACACGACGGTTCCGGCCTTCAGGCGTCCCACCCGGGCCTGGCTTGCCGCCCCGAGGCGCGCCAGCAAGGCGCGATCATCCAGCAGCGCCTGCATCGCGTCGGCCAGCGCCGGCGCGTCGCCGGGCGGTACGAGAAATCCTGTCTCGCCGTGATCGACCAGATCGGGCATGCCGCCGATATCGGTTGCGACGACGGCCTTGCCGCACGCCATCGCCTCCATGATGACGGTGGCGCACGCCTCCGGGCCGGTCGATGGCAGCACGCCGAACAGGGATCGCCGCCAGGCATGCATGATGGCGGAGTGCGGCCATGCGCTGAAGGTGCGGACGTTCTGCGGGAATTCGGCTGGCGTATCGGCGAGGCGGCGTCCGATCAGGACAAGCGGCGGCGGCCGGTTCAGTCCGGCATAGGCCTTCAGAAGGACGTCGATGCCCTTGAGACGCATCATGTCGCCGACGAACAGGATGAAGCCCTCCTCAGGCAACTCGCGCAGGCAGGAGTCCTCCGGACCGGGCAGCTCGACATCGTCGGGCACGAAGTTGGGGATCACCTCATATGGCGCGGTGCCGTGGGTGAGCCCGGTGTGATCTGCCACGGCGTGGCTCACGGCGATGAAGCGGTCCACGATGCGTCGGGCAGCGAAGCTCGACGCCCAGTTGCCGACGGTGGTCACGGTCGCCTTTGCTGCGCCATAGTGCCGGGCCGCGCATGGCAGGCACTTCGCCGGCGCCGGTCCGCTGCACAGCTGGGCTCCGAGATGCATGAGATTCTTCTTGGCGCACACCAGGCCATAATCGTGCAGCGTGACCACGAAGCGGGCTCCGGTCAGCGCCCTGAGCGGCAGCAAGGAGGCATAGATCCAGTTATGGGCGTGGACGACATCCGGTTTCTCGCGATCGATCAGCCGCTTCAGGCCGAGCGCCAGTTCGGGATCCGGGAAGGGCGGTGCGTGCCGACGCTCGGGATCGGCGTGGAGTCCCGTCAGGCGCTGCAGCGTGCCGCGCAATCGATGGACCCGGACCGCGCCGTCCAGTTCGGTCTCCGGTGATCCCTGCCGCATCAATGTCCCAACGCTTACGTCATGGCCGCGCTGCGCCAGCGCGGCGCCGAGATTGCGGACATGGCGTTCCTCACCTCCGATCACCGGGGGATAGAACTGGGACAGCAGCAAGATGCGCATCGCCGAGCCTCCCCTCAGCTACCCGGCACCAGCGCCGAGACCCTGCGATAGAGCTTGTCGTCGGCCGGCCGATAGAGCCGCGCCTCGGCCTTCTGCTGGACCGCCAGGATGGGCACAGGGACCTTCCGCACCCAGGTGTCGCCTGGCGCAATCGTCAGCGAGCGGATGATCGCGATCGGTTTCCCCTCGAGGGTGACTTCCAGGTCGTATTCCCGAGCTTGGGCTTCTGCGCTGCGTACGCCAATGACGAGTTGGCCCGGATCGCCCTTGGCCGGCGGCAGCATCCAGAATTCGGTGTAGTTGAACTGCCGCTCGACCGCCTGATCGTGGATCGCGAGCGCGTAAGCTCCCGTCGTCACGAGCATCGCCAACGCGACCGCCGCGCCCTGCCAGCGCTGCATTCGCAGCGGACCCGGCCAGGCTCTGGGGATTGAGGCGTTGCCGTCGCCGGGAGCGAGCAGCATCGCGGCTGTTGTCGCCGCCAGGTACCAGAATGCCCAGCCAAGCGGCACGAGCAATCCCATGGCATCCAGCACAAAGCCTCCGGCGATGGTGACAGCGAAGCTCGCGCCAATCGAACAGACGAGGTGTTCCGTCAGCGACGCGGTCCTTACGCCGATCGCGCGCAACACCACATGGCCGGAGATAAGGAGGGCCATGGGCACGCCCAGGATGACCCGCAGGAGCATGCTGTCGCTGGCTGCAACCGCAGCCACGGTCGCTCCTGCCCACAGGCAGGCGCCGAGCAAGTCCCGCTTGCTAGGGCTCGCCATGCAGTCCTCTCAAGTCATAGATGATGAGATAGCCGTTGTCGAAAGTGCGGGAGACACCTTTGACGTCATTGAACTTCAGCAGTTCGTCGGCCGTGAGCTGCGTTCCTTGTTGCGGTTCCCATGGCTCGAAGTAGAAACCAAGGACTGGCGGCGCGGTGGTCAGACGGAGATCCACCATCAGGAAATCAAGGTCGCTCCTGGCGAGAGCGTAGAAATCGTCTGATCCGAGTTTGTCGCGCCTGAACACGCGAGCAGCGTAGATGGCTGGGTTGATCTTGTTTCTCACGTCCTGCCGGCCGTAGCCGGCAAGCAGCAGACGATTGACCCGATCGCTGGTGAAGCGATTGCCTGGCCCAAGCCATTCCTTGGTCCAGAGCGACGTCTCGATTCCCATGCGCTCGATGGACTGCGCATCCGACGACACCTTGTAAGGTCCACGGATCGGTTCGATTGAACCCGCCGTGACCCCGCCCATGACGATGACCGAGATCGCTGCGGGCGGTACGATCCGGCGCCATCCGCGTGCCGCGCGGCCCTGCCAGAAATGGACGATACCGACTGCAAAGACCAATCCGACGCCGATGAACACGAACGTTCCCATCCGGTTGCCGATTTGCCACCCGTTCACGGTCAGGCGGAATGCAACCGAGATAGGAAAGCCGCAAGCCAGCAAGGTGAGCAGCACGACGCGGCTGTCGCGCCAGCGTCGTTTGAGGATGGCCTGAATCGGACGCCAGCCTGACCGCAGGTTGGCCGGTGCTGTCATGGCCAGCGATCGAAAGAAGCCCGTCGCCAGCCCGACAGAAGTGAGCAGGATAGCGAGCAAGGTGGTCAGGCGCAGCAAGATGGGCTGGGACGGCGGGCTGACGTGTTCTGATTGCGGGGTGCTTGTGCCCGTGAGCTTCGCCAGCAGTGCCTTGAACCCGGTTTCGACCACGGGGCCGACGTAACCTGTGAAAGGATTGCCGTGCGCCAGCACCCATACCAGCGGGATGACGATGGCAAGTACCGCGGTGGCGCCCATGGCGATCCTCGCCTGGACCCGGAGTGAGACATCCTGCCGCGAGGCCTCCAAGGCCGCCAGCATGCCAAGGTAGAAGGCGACAAAGGCTGCCGTAAGGTGATGTGCGACCGCAAGGCTCGCCACGAGCAGTGCGATCAGAATGAGCGCGCTCGATCTTGATCGCCCGACGAGATCCCTCGATGCAGCCTCGACCGCGACAATCAAGATGCACAGCACGAAGGCGATGCTCTCGTAGGAGAAGATCGACTCGAACACCACGAAGGTCGAGCAACCCATGTAGGTCAGGCAGGCGATGGCCGCGATGCGTGGAGACCCCGTGATCCTCTCGTAGAACAGAAACAGGGCGGTGATGAGGGTGCCTTTCAGGACTGCCAACAGGAGGGTCGCAGTCGCAAAAATGGGCAAGCCGGTGAGATTCGTGATTGCCGTCGTCACGATCTCGAGCGCGGGATACACCGAAGCGATCGGCAAGAGCGGATTGGACAGAAAGAGCCGGCGGGCGGTCGTAAGATCTTCAGCCGCGATCCAATGCAGGTATTCGTCATGGTGCGCGAAGCCCGTGGGCGAATACATGGTCTTGTGGAGGAACAGGGCGTCGGCAAGGAGAACCAGGAGGAAGAGACGCTCGCCCCGGGCCACATTCGGCCAAGCGATGCGAAGGCTGGCCGGAACGACCACCAGCAGGGTACCGGACCAGAACAGCAGCTGCGCCACGTCATCGCCGCGACGACCGGCTCCCTGTCCGGCCGCAACCAGCAGCAGGGCCGCGGCGACGACCAGGCACAGCGCCGCAATCCAATTCGAGTTCGCGGAATCCGGCGCGGTCTCGGTGTCGCCACCGCGCAGGTCAGGGCCGATAATGCCAAGGATGGAATGCATCCAGGCTCGCGCCGGCGCGATCGCGGTTTCAGCGTTGAAATAGGCCCGTATCATCCGCCGCGTGCCCTCATGGCGGATCGCAAGCCCGCTGCGTCGTCGCGCGGGATACTGACCGTCGACGGGTTGCCCGCCACATCACGATAAACGTCACTCAGCGCCTCTGCGCAGGCGTCCCAATCCGGCAATGCCAGATCGGGGATTTCTCGCTGCGCCTCGAGCTCTGCGGCGATGGCGGCGGCGATCTCGTCCGGACCCGCGTCACGCGGAAGCGCGCGGCACAGGCCGTTGGTTGCGAGCTCCCGCAGTCCCGACGTGTCGCTGACGAGGACCGGCCGGCGCAGCGACAGCGCTTCCATCACGGCGACGGGGTGGGCCTCGTAGTCGCTCAGCAGCACGAACAGGCCGGCGCTCGCCAGCAGGTCGGCCATTCTCTGCCGCTCGGATCCCGGGATGCCCGCAATGGTGACCCGATGGTCAAGACCAAGCGCGCTGACGAGACGGCGCAGTTCGCCCTCGTAAGGCCCCGTTCCGACGATGTGCAGGCGCGCATTCGGCATCCTGCGGCTCAAGCCCGGCATCGCCGCTATCAGGCGGTGATGGCCCTTGTAACGCTCCAGCCTGCCGCTCGAGACGATCAGGCAAGGGTCGACCTTGACGCCGGGGCTGGCGCTCGGCATCGCGGCGCCATTCGGGATGACCACAAACCGCTCCCGAGGGATGTCCATCTTCGTGCTGAAGAAGCTGGCCTCGAATTCGGAGACGCCGATCAGCCGCGCCGCCTTCGCCAGCAGCGGCCGGAGCAGTGCGCGCTGGGTGCCGCGCACGGCATTCCGCAGCCGCGAGGAATGCCCGCCGCTATGGAAGGTCAGGACGAACGGGGCTTTGGTGCGGACGGCCGCAAGCAGTCCGATGGGCACCACGAAAGTGCTGTAACCTTGGAAATGGATCAGATCCCATGTGCCGCGCCGGATCGCCGTGTAGACCTGTGGTGCGACATAGAGATCCAGTTCTCTCGGCCAGGCCGGCACGCGCCGTACGCACATGCCGCGGACGTTCTCCTCGGCCGGCAATTTTCCCGACGGATCGGTCGTGAGCACGTCGACCGAGTGGCCGCGCGCGACAAGGCGGGGACCCACCTCCTGGATGTGGGTTTCGATACCGCCGACGAAGGGGTAGCAGCGGGCGGCAACCATCAGGATACGCATGCGGCTCACCCACCGTCATCGTGGACTTGCGTCCCGCTCGTACCGGCTATGGATAACCATAGGCGACGAGCGAGACCGGAGAACGCACCTTTTCGCGCAGGATCGTCTTGAGGACGCGCCAGCCGTCGGGAATGGCGCGCAGATTGCTCAAGCCGCTGATGCGCGGAGCCTCGAAGCTTGCGACTTCGACGATGTTCAGCTCGTTCTTCAGCGCCCGCACGTTGATGAGGGTCTCGATCTCGAAGCCGTCGCAGTCGCAGTTGAGGGTGGGGACGTGCTTGGTCCAGAACGCCATATATCCGTAGCACAGGTCGGAGAACGAGCCGCCATAGAGCATGCGCACCATCATGGTGAGGCCCCAATTGCCCAGCATCCGGAACGTCGACATGTCGTCGGTCCCCGCGCCCTGGAGGAAGCGCGAGCCCTTGACCAGATCGGCGCCGGCGATCAGCGCGCCGACAAAGACGATCGCTTCCTCCGGCACCATCGAGCCATCGGCGTCGATCATGACGATGATATCGCCGGTGGCGGCCCGGAATCCGGCCTGCAGCGCGGCGCCCTTGCCGCGGCGCGGCTCCATCACGACCTTCACGTCCTCGCGCAGGCCGCGCGCCACGGCAACCGTGTCGTCCGTCGAACGCCCGTCCACGATGATGACTTCATGCGCCCATGTCGGGATGCGCGGCAGCAGCCAGGGGAGGTTCTTCGCTTCATTGAGCGTCGGGACGACGAAGCTCACGCGGGGCATCATCAGCGGCCGTCCCAGCGCGAGATTGATCGCGTCTGGTGCCGGTACTTTGGTGATGTAGGACAGGCTATTGGCGACAGGAGCGTTCATGGCAACACCGTGCGATCAAAAGGCCGGACCTGGAGCGCAGGTCGCGCGCGTACAAGTATGCTTGACAAGTATTGTGCGAGAGCCCGAGCGGGGTGATAGGTCCCGTAGACGAACCGGCACACCGGGCCGAAGCTGTTTGCCGCGGCGGGACCGATAAAATGCAAGCCCGGGACCGAGGTCTCGTAATGCGATGAAAGCTGCGGCGCCCCCTCGACCTGGCGGATGCGGCGCAACAGCGTTTGGTTCAGAAAGCCCAGCCGGCTTAGGTCGGTCTTGTATCCGGTCGCGAAGATCACATGGTCGGTCTGCAGCGCCGGCCGGCCGGCATTGACCACGTTGAGCTGCACCTTGCCGTTGCGGATCTCGATGCCTTGGATCGTGGTGCCGAGCCACATGGGCACCTTTCCGACGACGCGATCCTTCACGAAGGCGCCGCCCAGGGGCCCCAGCGCCTTGGGATTGGCGAGCTGGATGCGACGCTCCTCCGGCAGCAGCTGGATGAGCTGAGGATACTTCGCACAGGCCGAGAGGGCCCAACCCGGGCCGATACCGCTTAATGGCGCGACCACCCGCTCGATGGAAGTGCGGTTGCGGGGCCGGTTGGCGAAACGCAGCTGCTGTGCGCGTGCAACGAGTGAAACCGAGATTCCCCGTTCATGGAGCAGCGCGGCCAGGTCCGTCGCCGACGATCCGGATCCGACCACGATAACGTCCTTGCCGTCCAATGGGTCGAGCGGGCCATAGTCGCCGCTGTGCGAGCACAGCTCGGCAGGGAAATGCGCGACGTCCTGCGGCAGGTGCTTGAACGGATGCAGGCCGACTGCAATCACGACGCGCCGCGCGTTGACCGTCTCGCCATCGTCAAAGCTGGCACGAAGGCCGTCGCCTGCGGCCTCCAGCGCGGTGAGAACCTTGCTCTCCACCGCCGGCACGTACCGCATCCGGAAGGCCTCGGCGTACTCGATGAACCGCTCGAGCGTCAGCGGTGTCAGCGCGTCATGATAGGGCAGGGCGCGTTCGGTGCAGAACGACTTCACGGTGAATTCCGATGCGGGATCGGAGAGACACGTTGCCCAGGGATAGGATTTCAGCAGCATGCCGCTGGGCATGTTGTGCTTCCAGGGGCCCATCGGCTCACCGAAGATCCGGTGCTCCACACCGCGCGCGCGCAAATGTGCGGCAAGCGACAAGCCGTAGGGGCCGGCTCCTATGACGGCCACATCAACGGATGTGCTCGATCGGCCCATATGCGCACCTCCCGCACGTGACAAAATCAAGACGAAACTAAAAAGAGATCGGGAGATAAATACGCCAAACTCTCTCCGGGCGGCCCTCTTCCAGCTAGCCTGAGATGAGGAGGATTGCTGATGCCGCTTCGCAGTGGAAGCGCGATAGATGATTAGCTCTTTGTAGTTATCCGTTTTGTGCCTCCGCGGAATGGCTCTGCATCACCGACGCCGCCCTGCAATGATTTCCGTCTAGCCGAAACCAGCCGATACCGAAGACCAGGCAGGTTGCCGTTCGGCAGAGGCTGAAACCGCGGCCGAGAACGGCTCATAGGTGGCGGTGACCTCTCGCAATTGCCCGACGCGACCGAACACGTCGATCACCTCAAGGCCGGACCCGCGGTTGTAGGTGTGGCAGCCGAAGCCTGTGGCTCGAATGACACCGACCGGGGCTTGGGCGAATTCCGATGACCCGAGCGCGTCGACCCGGCAGAGCGTTACCGCATCGCCGTAACCGCGCGAGCAATTTTGGACCGGGCGCAGGATCTGGCCGCGGTGCTCGATGAAGGCGCCTGCGGGACGGCTGAGCGAGGCGTCGATCAAGATGGGGTTCGCAGCATGGGGGACCCAGGCCCCGGTCAGGCCTTCCGCGCGGTAGATGTCGAGGATGTCCCATGACGAGGATCGCCACCGTCTGGGGCTGACGAAGAACCACGGCTGGCCGTCGCGAAACACTGGCGTGCAGTCGTAGGCCTCGACGCGGTCGATCAGGCACGCTTCCCGGGCCCACCGGTAGGGGAATTCGATTGCACGATAGAGGCTGACATTTCTGGCCGCCCCGGATTCCGGGATCATCCAGATCTGTCCGTCATGTTCGAACACAAAGGGATAGGAGAGATGGTGCGCTTCCTCCAGGACGATCCGCGGCTCGCCCGCAGTGCCGTCGCGGTTTGCCGTGACGACGGCAATGCATCCGCGCTTTTTCCTGTAGGAGTACTGCTCGACAAAGATGAAGGTCTGCCCTCGATGGTTGAACGGAAACGGGTCGGCCAGATAGTTGTCGGCATCCGCAGCGAGCATTTTGAAGGCGGCTTTGCCCCTGTCGAGCAGGCTTTTCCCCTCGTCGAGACGCCAGCCGACGCCCCACATCCGGCCGCCTTTCGCAATGATATTCAGGAGACGAGCGGCCTTCGATGCCATCGTGCCACTGGCCCATCTGAGGGCCGCAGAGCCGCCGGGAAGCCTGCTTGTCCGTGGACGGGCGGCCTCGGATGCAACTGACCGCTTGTCCCCGCGCACGGCCTTGAGGATCAAGAGGACGGCGCATGAGAGGGTGCCATCAAGGGTCACCGCGAGCACGTCGCGGTCTGCGCTGGCGGGGCGCGCGACCCACGGGCTCCAGGGGCACGTTGTATCGTGCAGTTCGACAAGCAGATCCTCGCCGTTCGCCAGCGCGGCCATCGCCCCGATTTCGCCGGGGATTCCGTTGAAATGTGGTGTGAGCACGCGCCGTGCATTGGTGACTGGTTTCTCGCCGCTGAGATTGATTACGACATCCGGCGTGGTGGACGAGGGCGCCAGTGCCCGGAGCGCGGCCGGGATGGAATCGGTGGCGCCATCTTCGCGAACGCCGTAGACGAGCCGTTCGAGTTCGAGCAGCAAGCGGCAAATCCGCGGCATCGGGTGGCGATCGGACCCGAAGGTGCATGAGACCTCGTTGCCGGGCACTTCGGCAAGCGCCTCCGCCAGCCATAGATGCCAGCGCAGCAGCCGCGACGGATCAAGATGCAGGCAAACGCGCATTCACGCCCCGAGCCCGTTCAGTTCGTTGCCCGCCGGACCGCGGGACTTTGCGGGAAGGCAGCGCCGATCGATCCGTCGGCACGCGGCCACGCCAGGGCGATCGGCCGCAAAACTATGCCCAAACAGCGCCTGGATGTGTGATGTCAGGCGGGGTAACCCCTCGGGGACGTTGCGCCTGGCCGGTCAGGAAGGTCATTTGGGCGCATGAATGTGGGCTGGCAGCCGTCAAGGCATGGATCGATTTCCGCGTATCGGTGCTCACCGAGTGCCGAACTCTGTGGGCCGTGGGACGAGTTGATTGCGCGCGTCGATGGCAATGCATTCATGCATCCTGCGGCGTTGCTTGCCGCCGCCGATACCGGTTTTGCCGACATCCACGTCCTGATCGCATGGGACGAGGGGGCGAATCCTCGCTGTCCGGTTGGCTTTTGGGCCCTGTGCGAAAGGCGCAATTTGCCTGCGGCGCCCGCATTCCTGGAAGCCATCCCCATTTACGCGTCCACCTCGAATGCTGTGATCGACCGCGCGCGTGCCGGCGAAGTGATGGCCGCGTTTTTTGACGTGATCAGGCACGATATCCGCTTGCCCAAAATCATCCGGTTGCGGTCTTTCGAGGCCGACCCGGTTGTCTATCCGGCGATGCTCCGCCAGCTCGAGGGCGTGGGTCAGCACCGGGAGCTTGTTCGGGTCGAACGCCCGTTCGCCGATCGGTGCTCAGGGATCAAGAAATCGGGTGCGACCCGCAAGAAGCTGCGCCAGGACTGGAATCGGCTGTCTGCGACAGGACAGGTGGAGATCGTGAACGGCCGGACCGCCCCCGAAGCGGAAGCGGCGTTCGAGGTCTTTCTCGCGCTCGAGGCGGCGAGCTGGAAGGGCAAGCAGGGTACGGCGCTGCTGTGCGACGCCGGCGATGCACAGTTTGCCCGCCGGCTGATCCGAAACCTCGCCGCACACAATCTCGCCTCGGTCGCCTTGCTGTGCGTCGATGGCGTTGCGATCACAGGGCAAGTCCTGATCTACAGCGGTCGCAAAGCCTATACGTGGAAGACCGCATTCGATGCGTCCTATGCGCGCTTTTCCCCGGGGGCGCTGCTGATCAGCAAGATCACGGAGGCCCTGCTTGAATCAGGTCAGGTCGCCGCGATCGACTCATGTGCGTCGGCGGATGGGATCATGGCGCAGCTGTGGACTGGCCGACGCACCATGGTCGATGCACTGATCGATGTTCACATGTGCAGCTCACGGGCGTTCGCGATGGAGGTGGTGCGGCACATCGACTGCCTGCAATTCGGCAGCGTGGGTAGCCGAATGTGGCATGCAATCCAGCAATCCGGGTAACGCGCGCGAAACGCGTCACGGCCTCCGAACCCTTCGGAGCATGACGCCGAAGGGAGTAACCCTTCGGGGAAGTTGCGCTCGGCCGCGCGCGATAGTCACGTGGAGAGCATGATTGTTGGATGGAAACGGGCGAAAGACGGGCTGCGCGACTTTGGACTGCGCCTACTGGTGTTTGCCTTGCTGTCCGCCCCCACGATCGTCAGCGCGGCCGACGGTCAAGCAGCAGACAATCCGCCGTCAACGCCGTTCATCAAGACTGAGGGAACGCGCTTCACGGCGAGCGGCAAGCCGTTCTACGTGACCGGCGTGAACAACCACTACCTCACCTTCGGCTCGGAGGGCGAAGTCACCCGCGTGCTCGACGACGCGGTGGCGATGGGCGCCAACGTGGTCCGCACCTTTCTTCAGCCCGTCATCGGTTCGCTTGACGGCAGCATGGCGACGATCTGGCAGTGGCGGATGAAGGCCGACGCCAGCGATCTCGGCGTCAAGGGTACCTTTCTGATCTATTGGGACGATCGCGAAGGCGGGATGGCCTTCAACGATGGTGTCAACGGGATGCAGAAGGTCGATTTCCTGATCGCCGAAGCCAGCAAGCGACACCTGAAGCTGATCATCGCGTTCCTGGACTTCTGGGACTATACCGGCGGCGCTCAGCAGATGCGGGCCTGGTATGGTAGCCAGGACAAGTCCGGCTTCTTCTTTCGCGACCGGCGCACGCGGCGCGACTACATGAACTGGGTTCGCCATGTCGTGCAGCGCGTCAACCCCATTACCGGGATCGCCTACCGCGACGATCCGGTGATCATGGCCTGGGAGTTGATGAACGAAGGCAATGCGAGTCCGGAGAGCCTTCGGCTCGCCTGGACCGCCGAGATGTCAGCCTACGTCAAGTTCCTCGATCCCAATCATCTCGTCAGTTCAGGAAACGCCGGCAATGCCGCCGTTGCCGACAAGCTGTCTGATCTGACGATCGCCACCCTCGATTACGGGACCTGGCATGGTTATCCGCTCTACTACAATCTGACGGTCCAGCAATTCGGCGACACCATCACCGAGTTCTGCCAGATCGCGGCGCGCGCCAACAAGCCCGTCCTGCTCGAGGAGTTCGGCTACGCCCGCTCCAACGCGGATTCCGCCGCGGCCTACACGATGTGGCTCGACAAGCTCGGGCGCGATCCCAATTGTGCCGGCTGGCTGGTCTGGCGGCTGGTGTCGCGTCAGGACAGCGGGCGGTTTCCTGTCGACGAGCATGACCAGTTCGACATCCGCAATGACGGAGGCGCGATCTGGAACGTTTTCAAGGCGGCGACAGCGCGGGCGATGCAGTCCCGGCAAACCAGCCGGGGTTCGGACAGCGGGCGGGCGGTGCAATGACCGATGCATCCGTGGTGATCTGCGCGCACACGCTCGACCGCTGGGGCGAATTGCAGCGGGCAGTGGCGTCGGTCCGCGCCCAAACGCGCGCACCTCGGGAAATCATCCTGGTGATCGACAACAACGAAGCCCTGCGCGCGCGTGCCGCACGGGAGATCGGCGGCGTCACCGTTCTCGCCAATGCCGGACAACCCGGCCTGTCCGGTGGCCGCATGACGGGGGCCGGGCACGCCACGGCGCCGGTCATCGCCTTCCTGGATGACGATGCCGCTGCCGACCCGTGCTGGCTCGAGGACCTGCTGGAGGCCTATCGGGATCCAGCGGTGCTGGGGGCGGGGGGACCGGTGCTGCCATTGTGGCAAGCACCGCCGCCTTCCTGGTTTCCTGCGGAGTTCGGCTGGGTCATCGGCTGTACCTATGCCGGCATGGACGTGCAGGACGGGCGCATCCGCAATCCGATCGGCGCCAACATGTCGGTGCGTGCCGACGTGTTGCGTAACGCCGGCGGCTTCACATCGGACCTCGGACGCCGCAAGTCCGGATTTTCGGTCAGCGGCCGCGCGAGGTTCGGCGGCAAGGCCGAGAGCTGCGAAGAGACCGAATTGTGCATCCGGGCCTCGCGCCTGCACCCCGGCGGTTACTTTGCATATCGGGAGCGTGCGCGGGTGCACCATGCGGTGCCGGCGCAGCGCACCACGTGGACGTACTTCGTGCACCGCTGCCTGATCGAGGGCACCGCCAAGGCGGTGTTGAGGAATATCGCGGGGTCCGGCGACGGGCTCAAGACCGAGCAGCGCTACGTTCGCGAAGTGTTGCCGCGCGCCGTGGCGAGCGAACTCATGGCGGCGATGCGCGGCAAATTCGACTCGGCGCGGCGGGCCGGGGCGATAATGGCCGGCCTGGGTCTTACCGCGTTTGCCTACACCACGACACGGCTCGGCGGGATGGCTGACGCCTTGACACAGCAACTGTCGTCGCGCGCCCTGATCCGGAGATCCTAGCGCGGGGACTGCATTGCACGAAGAGCCTGTTGGACCGACACGGTGACTGACATGATCTTGCTGACTGGAGGCGCCGGCTACATCGGGACCCACGTCTGCATCGCGCTGCTGGATGCGGGGTTCGATGTCGTGGTGATCGATAATCTCTGTAACAGCAACCGCGCCTCACTCGAGCGCGTCGAAGCGATATGCGGACGACCGCTTGTGTTTTGCTGCGACGACATCCGGAATGAAGACGCGATCTACCATGTCCTTCGCACCTATGGCGTGACCGCGGTCATCCACCTTGCGGGCCTGAAGGCCGTCGGCGATTCCAACGTTCACCCGATGACCTACTACGACAACAACGTCGTGGGAACGATGCGGCTGGTGTCGGCAATGAAACGGGCCAACGTCAAGACGCTGGTCTTCAGCTCGTCCGCTACCGTTTACGGCGCGCCGGCCTATTTGCCGCTCGACGAACGGCATCCGCTGGCGCCGACCAACCCCTACGGCCGCACCAAGCTCTTCATCGAAGAGATGCTCAAGGACCTGCATCGCTCCGAGGACGATTGGCGCATTGGCATCCTGCGCTATTTCAATCCGGCCGGTGCGCACGAAAGCGGCCTGATCGGCGAAGACCCGATCGGCGTTCCGAACAATCTGGTGCCGCTGGTTGCGCAAGTCGCGATCGGCAAGCGCGCGAAGCTCAGGATCTGGGGCGACGACTACGACACGCCTGACGGCACCGGCATCCGGGATTTCATTCATGTCGTCGACCTTGCAGCCGGCCATCTCAGCGTGTTGCGTCACCTCGAGCAGCCCGGCGTGTTCACGGTCAACCTGGGGACGGGAAGCGGCAGCAGTGTTCTCGAGGTCGTTCGCGCATTTGAGGCGGCGAGCGGCAGGTCAATTCCGTATGAGATTGCAGAACGCCGGACCGGCGACGTCGCGATCTGCTGCGCCGATCCGACATTTGCGCAGCGGACGCTGGATTGGAAGTCAGCCCGGTCGCTGGCGCAGATGTGCGCCGATCATTGGCACTGGCAGCTGATGAATCCTGACGGATATCGTCACGTCTAGCTTCGCGAGCGGCCGGACCCGCGGCCGCACGGCGCGACTCGGGGCCGCGGTCACGATGTCGATGATCTCGTCGCGCGCGCCGTCGAGAAAAAAATCCCAATCGAACTAAGGCCTCAGCGCCAAAATATTGTGTGAATAAGGCGCGCAATGGCTGGAAACGCCTGTGTGAAAGCTCATTCGAAGCCATTTTTCGCCATACTTGATTATTAACCAATCGCCCAGCAGTCGAAGGGGCGTACCTCAAAATCGCTACTGCATTGGAATGTGCTCGCGGCCGTTGCGCGCGGCGAGCATGTGGTATGTCGCGCGGTTCGCGGCAGTGGAATTCTTCGTTCAATCTTTGGAAGGAACATGGAATGGCCTTGGCCGCGCCAGCAGGTTTCACGTCAAGCAATCTCGTCTTCGAGGAGAGCTTCTCCGGGACGACACTGGACAATTATTGGCACAACTACATCACCAGCCGCGCCGCCAATGGTTGGGCGTGGAATAGCAATGGATCAGGCGGCAGCGGGCCGGGCGGCGCATACGACGCCGATTACGAGATGCCGAGCCAGGTGACCGTGAACAACGGCATCCTCGATCTCACGGCGATCCAGCAGCAGGTCAGCGGCATCAATCAGGGCACCGCGCAGACATTTCCGATCACGTCCGGTGCCGTCAGCAGCTATGGCAATTTCGAATTCGACGGCGGCTACCTTCAGATCAGCATGAAGGCGCCGAGCGGCGACGGTGCTTGGCCGTCGCTTTGGCTGATGCCCGGTGCGGGCTCGAGCAGCGGCGACAATTTCGAGATC
>NZ_LGHK01000319.1 GCF_001908235.1 Bradyrhizobium sp. NAS96.2 | reverse complement strand
GAGGCCGCTGCGCCAGGCCGCCGAACGGGCGTCGTTGACATAGTCGTTGCTGACATTGGCGCTCTGATCGCGGAACGCGCGGCCGGCGACGCCGTCCCCTTCCGGGGTGTTGGCGATCGCGGAGATCCTGATGCTGCGCAGGCGCGCGACATCGTCGCCGCAACCGGCTGCGAATGTCAGCAGACCGGTATCCGGCTCCAGCAAAAAGACAGTCGTGGCCAGGAAGCTCCCGCTCGAGAACGCGGCTTCGCAGACCTTTCCGTACAGTTCTTCTGGTGATTTCGCGTACAGGATCGCTTCGTTGGTGGCATTCAACGCTGCGAATGTACGCCCGATGCTCGACTGCACGATTCCTGAAGGCCCCGGGGCCACCCCCTTCAAACTGGAGCGGAAGCTTGCCCGCGATAGGCCTAAGTGGTGGTTAGCGTATCCGGCAAGTTGCACGACAAAGTAAACGGCTGACGAACGCCGGAAGCGGTTTTCCGGGATATTACGGACGTCGGTGTGCCAGCCTGAGGCGGAGGCTTGCGGGGCCCGGATCCCGGGCCTGCCTGGGCCGTCGGGGCCGCCAAATTCCGCATCGCGACCGCGCCCGTTCCACTCGGTGAAATCCTGGCCGCCAGCACCCTGCTGGCGGTATGGCGGACCGGATTTTCTGCCCTTGCTCGCACCTCGGCGCTTTGAGAGCATGACGCCGACAACAGCAAGCAAGACCCGCGCATCACGCGGGCCGACCGCGAGGAAAATCCCATGCCGATCGTCCAGGCCGACCGTCTCACGCGCATCGGCGCGGCGCTCCTGCGGGGCGCCGGCGCATCGGAGGAGGAGGCGAGCGCCGTCGCCTCCGGCTGCGTCAACGCCAACCTCGCCGGCCACGACTCCCACGGCGTGATCGCGATCCCGACCTATATCGACCGGATCAAGGCCGGCCATATCGTGCCCGGCGCGAAATGGACCGTGGTGCAGGAGACGCCGACCACGACTGTGATCGACGGTCATTGGGGCTTCGGCTTCCACGTCAACGCCAAGGCGATGGAGATGACCATCAACAAGGCGAAGACCGCCAATGTCGCGGCCTGCACCGTGTTCCGGCAGAGCCATGTCGGGCGCCTCGCGCATTATCCGATGATGGCGATGCGCGAGGGCATGATCGGGATCGCGGCCGCGGATTCCGGCCGCTCGCCGAAGCATGTCGCCCCGTTCGGCGGCCGCGAGGCCCGGCTTGGCACCAACCCGCTGTCGATCGCAGTGCCCTCCGATCTCGAGGCCCCGTTCTATCTCGACATGGCGACCTCGGCGGTTGCGGCCGGCAAGATCCAGCTCGCGGTGGCGCGCGGCGAGAGCATCCCGAAGGGCTGGATCATCGACGCCGAGGGGCGCGACACCACCGATCCCAGGGATTATCGCAAGGGCGGCGCGCTGCTTCCGCTCGGCGGCAGCGAAGGCTACAAGGGAAGCGGCCTTGCCGCGATGGTCGAGGTGCTGTGCGGTCTATTGACCGGCCTCGGCTTCGGCGTCGAGCCGACTGGCCGTCACAACGACGGCTGCTTCATGGCTGTCTTTAACGTCGCCGCATTCCGCCCGCTGCAGGACTTCAAGAAGGAAGTTGCCGACTTCGCCCGCTATCTGAAATCGACGCCGCCCTCGGAAGGGAGCCGCGGCGTGTTCTATCCCGGCGAAATCGAACATCTGCGCGAAGTCGAGCGGCGCCAGAACGGCATCGAGATCGAGGATGCGACCTGGGACAAGCTCAAGGCACTCGCCGCCGACTACAAGCTCACCGACCAGCTTGACCTTCGCTGATACATCGCCCGAGCACAGGAGAACGACATGACACGGCAAATGGCGCTGGTTGGCTTTTTGCAGGCGCAGAACTGCACCAACCTGCCGAGCTCCTGGCGCCACCCGGAGTCGCGCGACGATTCGATGTCGGCGGATTACTACCAGGAGATCGCGCGCATCCTGGAGCGCGGCAAGTTCCACATGGCGTTCTTCGACGATCGCCTGGCAATGCCCGACCGCTACGGCAACGATCACGCCCACACCGTCGAGTACGGCATCCGCTGCGTGAAGATGGACCCGATCGTGGTGCTGACCACCATGGGCATGGTCACCACCAAACTCGGCCTCGCCTCGACCGCGTCCACCACCTATTTCGAGCCGTTCGACGTCGCCCGCCGCTTTGCCACGCTCGACCTGATGACCAACGGCCGCGCCGCCTGGAACGTGGTGACGTCGGTCAATGACGGCGAAGCGCTCAACATGGGCCGCGAGCAGCATCTCGAGCACGATCTCCGCTATGATCGCGCCGACGAGTTCATGGAGGTGGTGCTCGGCCACTGGGACGCCTGGGAAGACGGCTCGCTGGTGATCGACAAGAAGTCCGGCCGCTTCGCAGATCCGACCAAGGTGAAGCGGCTCGACCACAAGGGCCAGTTCTTCACCTCGCGCGGCCCGTTCACGGTGCCGCGCTCGGCGCAGGGCCACCCCGTCGTGATCCAGGCCGGCGCCTCCGGCCGCGGCCAGCGCTTTGCCGGGCGCTGGGGCGAAGTGATCTTCACCGCGGCGCGCAACCTCGCCAATGCCAAGCAAGGCTATGACGCGATCCGGGGCGAGGCCGCCAAGGCCGGCCGCGACCCCGACCAGATGTTCCTCTGCAACCTGATCACGCCGGTCACCGGCGCGACCAAGGCGGAGGCTGAGGACCGGATGGCGGTGATCCAGAAGCTGCCGCTCGAGATCGACGCGCTGTCGCTACTCGCCGAAGGCCTTAACTTCGATTTCGGCGCCAAGGGGATCGACGAGCCGCTCACGACCGAGGAGCTGCAGGGCATGCAAGGCATGCTCGGCATCCGCGACGGCGTGCTGCGCACCTCCGGCAAGACCAATCCCTCGACCCGCGACTTCATTACCTTCTCCGGCCGCGGCCAGGTGCAGGACGCGATGGTCGGCGGCCCCAAGGAGATCGCCGACCGGCTGGAGGAAATGTTCGAGGGTCGCGGCTGCGACGGCTTCGTCGTCGCTGCGAGCTATGTGCCGGGCTCCTATGCCGACTTCGTCAATCACGTGGTGCCGGAATTGCAGAAGCGCGGGCTGTTCCACAAGGACTACGCCGGCACGACGCTGCGGGAAAATCTCGGGCTCAAGCGCCCGGCTGCCGGCGCCTGGAAGAACCGCGCGCAGGCTGCGGAATAGAGGGACATTATCATGCGCTGGCTGAAATTCACCGCCGCGGGCATCACCTCCTGGGGTCTCGTCGAGGGCGACACCGTCACCGCTGTCAATGGCGATCCGTTCGGCGAATGGAGCAAGACGTCGAAGACCCACGCCTTGAAGGACGTCAAAATCGAGCTGCCGCTGATCCCGCGCACCTTCTACTGCGTCGGGCTGAACTATTTGAAGCACCTCAAGGAGGCCGCCGACAAGGCCGGCACGGTGCCGAATGTGCCTGACCGGCCCGAGATCGGCTACCGCGCGCAGAACGCACTCATCGCCCACGACGAGAACGTCGTGATCCCGGCAAGCGCGACCGAGAAGATCCATTACGAGGGCGAGCTCGTCGTCGTGATCGGCAAGACGGCCAAGCACCTCACCGAAGCCAACGCGATGGACTGCGTGTTCGGCTACACGATCGGCAACGATGTGTCCGAACGCAGCTGGCAGAAGGCCGACCGCGGGCTGTGGCGATCCAAGAACGCCGACACCTTCAAGCCGATGGGCCCGTGGATCGAGACCGACGTCGATCTCGACCGGATGGAGACCGCGATCCGTCTCAACGGCAAGGAGACCGGCCGCTTCCGCACCAACGAGATGATCTTCGGCATCGTGCCCTTCCTGGTCGAGCTGACCAGATACTTCACGCTGTCGCCCGGCGACGTGATCTGGATGGGCACCGACGGCGCCTCGCCTGATCTGAAGGACGGCGACGTGGTCGAGATCGACATCACCGGGATCGGGACATTGCGGAACAGGTTCGTGAAGGAGAAGGTGTGAGGCGGGTGGCTCCTCGTTATTGTTGACGCGCTTGCCTCAATCTCGATGTCGTCGCTGCGAAAGCAGGGACCCATACTTCGCGGCGGATATCGTGAACGAGACTCGTCGTTCCAGCATCGCGCAACAATTGAGATCTGGGGTAATGGGTCCTGGCTTTCCAGGCCGTGCAAAAAGTCGGCCCGGCGCGGGGAGTATTGAGTGACCAAGCGCGCGGCTCAGGCTGCGGATGGCCGGAGTGCCGTGA
>NZ_LGHK01000318.1 GCF_001908235.1 Bradyrhizobium sp. NAS96.2 | reverse complement strand
GGGCGGCCGCAGCCGCGCCGTTGCGCACGGCGAGCTTCGGCAGCTCCTCGCGCAGATAGGCGATCAGCTCCTGAGCCAGCCGGTCCCAGATCTCGATCTGCGCGCGGACAAAGTTCGGCGCCACCCCGCCGGCGACGGAGACATCGAGGCAGAACATCAGGAACGGTTGGCTGTACTGCAGCCGTCCGAACCGCCGCGTCGTGTTCCAGCGATTGACGAGGTCGAGCGGCAGCTCGCCCTGCACTTGAAGCGTGGTGACCAGCGTGGCGTCGACAAAGCTCTGTTCCTCGCCGACCAGCTGGTTTCCCGGCCGGATCTCGAAGCCAAGCCCCGCCGTCGCCGAGCGCAGATAGGTCGTGTTGGCGACCGGATCGGTCAGCGTTTCGACGCGATAGCCGACGCTCTGGAAGCTGTCGCGCAATCCTTCGATGGTGAGCCTGGTGATGATCTCGGACATTGTGGTCTCCGTATTACTTCTTCGATGCGTCGAGCAGGCTCGACAGCGCAAGTTCGTTGAGGACGGGCGGATGCTGCTTCAGCAGCTCGGCGAGATAGGCTCGCCGCATCATGTTCGACCGCTCGGAGCGGATCTGCAGCACCAGCTGGTCGCGCACTTCCGGCAAGGTGCGGGTGTAGGACGCCTTGGTGTCGATCAGCTTGACGATGTGCCAGCCGTCGTCGAGCTTGATCGGCTCGGACACGCTGTTCTTGGCGAGCCCCATCACCTGGCTGCGGATCTCCGGGCGGATCTGGGTCTCTGCAACCCATCCGAGGTCGCCGGCATCCTTGGCGGCGTTGTTGTCGCCGCGCGCGATCGCGGCGAAGTCAGCTCCCGGCGCCTTCAGCTTGCGCTGCACGTCGTCGAGCTCCTGCCGCGCCTTGTCCTCGGCGGCCTTGTCGCCCTCCTTCGGAGCCGCAATGAAGATCTGCGAGAGCTGGAATTGCCGCGGCATCAGGAACGCGGCGCGATTGGCCTCATAGACCTTTTGCAGATCGTCCTCGCTCGGGAAGTTCGCTGGCGGCGTCGAGACCGATTGCAGATAGAGCTCGACCACCGCGCCCTCGCGGGCCCGCTCCAGCTGCGCCGCGATGGCCGGTTGCTGATCCCACTTCTTCGCCACGGCCTCTTGCAGCACGAGGCGGTTGGCAAGCAGCAGCCGGACCGCCTGGCTGAGCATGGCCGGATCCTTGGCGAGCGCAGCCTGCTCGCGCGGCGCAAGCGCTGCGACATAGCTGCGCAGATCATCGGCCGAGATATTGGTCTCGCCGACGCGCGCGATGACATTCTCCGGAGCGGTGGCGGGCTTCGGCGCGGCCGCCACCGGA
>NZ_LGHK01000317.1 GCF_001908235.1 Bradyrhizobium sp. NAS96.2 | reverse complement strand
CAAGATCGTCCACCAATATGCCGTCTCGTGAGCGAAGCTTGCGCGTGAAGAACCGGATGCGGGTAATCCGCTCGTCCGGGTCTGTGAGGGGCGGGGATGGCAACACCCCCGCCTACTCGGCAGAAGGCGGGCGTGGCCGGCAACGCCTTGCGTCCGGGATCGAAGAGAGCGTTGAACCCGCTATAGGCATCGGCCTGCAGGATGCCGGCGAAGTTCTGAAGATGCCGCGCGGGATGCTCGCCGCGCCGATCACGTGAGGCGTAGAACAGCGCCGCCGGTGGATCTCGCCCGCCGAATGGCCGATCGTCGCGGACATAGGTCCAAATCCGGCCGGTATCTGCTTTTCCTTTCGCCAGGATCGGGATCTTGGTGTCGTCACCGTGGAGCCTGTCGGCGGAGAGCACATAGGCTTCGATCAGTTCAAAGATCGGCCTGGTCGCAAAGGCTCCGGCGCCCACCTGGTCCGCCAGCGTCGAGACCGACAGGGCGATCCCCTCACATTTGAAGCGCTGGCTCTGTCGATTTAGCGGCTGATGCTGACCAAATTTGTCGAACAGGATCGTCGCCAGAAGCTGGGGTCCGATATAGCCCCGCGGCGTGGCATGGAACGGCGCTGGCGGCTGCGTGATCGCCTCGCAATCCCGACAACTGAACTTCTCCCGGACTGTGTCGATCACCTTGAACCGGCGTGGGATCTCCTCCAGCGTCGAGGTCACGCTTTCGCCGAGCTTCGACAGCCGCGCCGACCCGCAGCAGGGGCATTGCGTCGGAGCCGGCAGGACCACGCGTTCTCGCACGATGTCGTCGGGGAAGGGTTGACGCACCGGCCGCTTGCGCTCAAACGAACGCACCGTCTGCGTCTTCCCGGCCGCCTTCTCGGCGGCCAGCTCATCCTCGGTCGCGTCCGCCTCGAGCTCCTCAAGCTCAAGCTCCAGCTGATCGAGCAGCCGTGCCGACCGCTCGGAGCGCGTGCCATATATCGTGCGTCGTAGCTTCTCGATCTCGAGCTTGAGATGGGCAATCAGCGCTTCGGTGCTCGATTGCTTCGCCTGGGCATTGGCCGCTTCAGCAAGCCTGGCTTCCGCCGCAAGCCTGGCCGTGCGTTCGGCCAAAATCATTGCATGCGCGGCGGCAAGATCGGGCGGCAGGTCGGCGCTGGAGTCCATGGCCAGATGGAATCACATTCGCTGCCAAACTCAAATGACAAAGTCTCAGCCTACGCTGGTCGGACGCCAGGACTCTTGGGGATTGCGCCAGTCGATGCCGGACAGCAGATAGCTCATCTGCGCCTGCGAGATCGACACCACGCCGTCCGCCAGCGACGGCCAGACAAAACGATATAGCGCGACAATCAGGATGAGAGCGGCGCGTCAATCAAGATGAGACGAGGCGACCGAGTCAGGGGATCATTGACGCTCGCGGCGGTTTTGGCAAGGCTTGATTGACGCCGCGCGACAATCACGC